>NZ_JBQSYL010000006.1:0-160239 GCF_052379245.1 Glutamicibacter sp. AOP12-B1-11
TCGCATCCTTATGTGATGCGAAGACCAACGCGCTATTGTGCTTCTTGCCTTGCAACGAGACTAGAATGAAAACACCATGACTGATCTATCGCTGATTCCTACCGTGACCGACGAAACCCCGGTTCGCGTTCGTTTCTGCCCATCGCCTACGGGCACTCCACATGTTGGCCTGATCCGTACCGCCTTGTTCAACTGGGCATACGCACGCCACACCGGGGGCAAGATGATTTTCCGTATCGAAGATACGGATGCGAAGCGCGACTCCGAAGAAAGCTACAACCAGCTGCTGGACGCCTTGGCGTGGCTGGGCATCGATTGGGATGAAGGCGTCAATGTCGGTGGCCCGCATGAGCCTTACCGCCAGTCCCAGCGCGGCGACATCTATCAGGATGTCATTGCAAAGCTTCGCGCTGCCGGGCACGTCTATGAGTCCTACTCCACCCCGGAAGAAGTCGAGGCTCGCCACAAGGCGGCAGACCGCGACCCAAAGCTGGGTTATGACAACTTTGACCGCGACTTGAGCGACGAGCAAATTGCCGCGTTCAAGGCCGAGGGCCGCGAACCGGTGCTGCGTATTCGCATGCCAGAAGAAGACCTCACCTTCACCGACTTGGTCCGTGGCGAAATCACGTTCAAGCCGGGCACCATTCCAGACTTCGTGGTGGTTCGGGCAAACGGCCAGCCGCTGTACACCCTGGTTAATCCCGTGGACGATGCCTTGATGGGCATTACTCACGTGCTGCGTGGTGAAGACCTGCTCTCGTCCACTCCTCGCCAGATCGTGCTCTACCGCGCCCTGATCGACATCAAGGTGGCTCAGTACATGCCACTGTTCGGCCACCTTCCCTACGTGATGGGCCAGGGCAATAAGAAGCTCTCCAAGCGAGACCCCGAGTCGAGCCTGTTCTTGCACCGCGACCGCGGCTTCATCCCCGAGGGATTGCTGAATTACCTCTCGCTCCTGGGCTGGTCGTTGAGCGCAGATGAAGACATCTTCACTCGTGAACAGCTAATCGAAGCCTTTGATGTCAAGGACGTGCTGTCTAACCCCGCACGGTTCGACCTGAAAAAGGCGGAAGCCATTAACGGCACCCACGTACGCCTGCTCGGGCCACAGGACTTCCGCGACCGGCTGGTTCCGTACCTGCAGGCTGCCGAGCTTGTTGGATCCGAACTTACCGCTCGTGAGAACGAAGTCCTTGATGCGGCTGCACCGTTGGTCCAGGAACGCATTGGGCTATTGGGCGAAGCTGCAGAGATGATGGAATTCCTCTTCAAAACTGATGACCAGATCGTGATTGACGACAAGGCCCTGAAGGGAATGCCAACGAACCTTGTCGAAGTCGTAGAAGCGAGCATTCAGGCTTTGGAGGGCGTTCAGGCCTGGAACGCCGAAACCATTCAGGAAGCGCTGCGCGCCAAGCTGATTGACGAGCTCGGATTGAAGCCACGTCAGGCTTTCGGGCCGGCACGTGTCGCTGTCTCCGGAAAGCGAGTCTCGCCACCGCTGTTCGAGTCAATGGAAATTCTGGGCCGGGAATCCAGCCTGAACCGTCTTCGCGTGTTCGGTGAATCCCGCTAGCAGGGTAAAACCTGAATGAGTGAAATAAAGAACGCCTTCGATATCTCTGTCCTTTCGGATGGACGTATCGAAGGCGTTCTTTTTGATATTGAAGATACTTTAACGGATTTGCGTACGGTGCCATCGAGGCATTCATCGCGATGTCCGCCGAAAAACTGTAAGACGTCACGCGCGCCGTACTTTGCTCTCTTAGCAGAGGGCTTCGCCGTTGATCAAGCGGGCGACTACGCGCGATGCATGTCCGGAGAACTCGCAGTCCTAGCACAGCGCCAACAGCGCCTGAAGCGTTCTTTCGCACTAGCCTGACAAGAGATGCCCCGCAATGACGAGTTGCGCATCTGGGTCGAAGAGTACGCGTCTTGCCAGCGAACGAAGCCGGAGGCGGCGGGCCTCTCAGGATTCTCCGTGGTGAATGGTGCCGGTACCGCGGGCGTTCCGAAACCAAATCCGCCACTATTTTTGGCAGGATGCTCTGAATCGGCAACCTTGCCCCCTAGGACGCTGTACGTCGGAGATAATCCCGTTAGAGACGTGCGCGGCGCGAAGAACGTAGGACTCATCGCGGCTTTGGTTGTCCGCACATTGGAGCGTGAGCCCCACTCCGGAGCCACGATGGCCGGCCTGGCAGAGCTCACCGCTCTGCTGCGGAAAACCGCATGACTCACGACGGACTCTAAGCGCGCATGATCAATTTGTCATGGCTCGGCTACGTGGGTATAGTTAATTCTCGTGCTACGGCGTGCGATCCGAATCCCTTCGAGGTTTTTTGATCAAACGTCCAAGTCACATTGGGATATGGTGTAATTGGCAACACAACGGTTTCTGGTTCCGTCATTCTAGGTTCGAGTCCTGGTATCCCAGCGCTTCACCAGAGTAATTTGGTGAGTTGAAGAGAAATCTTCAACGTACGGCCCCATCGTATAGCGGCCTAGTACTCCGCCCTCTCACGGCGGCAACACGGGTTCGAATCCCGTTGGGGTCACGAAAACCACGACACGGTCGTGGTTTTTTCCTTTAACCGGCCAAAGCATTCGTGTGCTGATGGCAGAGCGCTTTCCATAAGGCATGATGGAGCTTATGGAGTCCACATCATTGCCGCAGGAGCCGACCGAACCGGCGAACCAGCTACCTGACGCCGGTGCCGTTCAGTTACTGGATCGGTTTGCCAAGCTCGAATCGTCATTGAATGATCTGAACTTTATCCTCTCCACCTCGCATTCAGCTCCCGGCGGCGAACAGCTAAGAGTAAAGGCTTTGCACCAGATTAATGATTATCTGGAACCTCGGCTCAAGAACTTGAACGCCCCGCTGCTGGCTGTTGTTGGCGGATCAACCGGTGCCGGTAAATCCACCTTGGTGAACTCCCTGCTCGGCGACCAGATAAGCCGCTCCGGCGCCGTGCGACCCACCACGCGAACGCCCGTGCTTGCGGTCAACCCCGCAGACGAACCTTGGTTCGCAAACGAACGGGTACTTCCCGAACTGACCCGGCTGAGCGGCGCAGGCTTCAGCGCAGGGCATGGGATGGACCGCCACGACGCGCTGCTTGTTGTGCCGCATCCGAACGTTCCGCGCGGGCTTGCAATCCTCGACGCACCGGACATCGATTCGGTTTCCGATGACAATCGCGCCCTAGCCGGACAGCTCTTGAACGCCGCAGACCTCTGGATCTTCGTCACCACGGCAAACCGCTATGCCGACGCTATTCCGTGGGAAGTCCTGACCGAAGCAGGCGTCCGGGAAATCACGGTATGCGTGATTCTCAACCGTGTCCCGGCCGGCGCCGAAACGGATATCGTTCCAGATCTCGAACGGTTGCTTGTCGCAAAAAACCTGGACCCCAAACTACTCCATGTAATCAATGAAGTTCAGCTGGACGAACAAGCAATGATTCCCGGGGAACGAATTGAACCATTTTCGGCTTGGCTGAATTCCTTGGCTGCTGACGCCACCGAACGCCAACGCATCGCTGAGCAAACACTCGAAGGCGCAATCAGGAGATTGCACGAAGATCTCCACGCGCTCAGCGAAGAAGCCGAAGACCAAGACTCGCAACTCAAAGCCCTGGGGAAGGTCGCGACCGAACGCTTTGAATTCGCCGTGGGCAAAACCACTGAAGCCCTGAACGACGGTTCGCTCCTTCGTGGCGAGATCCTCGCCAGATGGCAAGATTTTGTGGGAGCCGGCGAACTACTGCGCGGCATTGAAGGCGTCATAGGCAGAATTCGAGACCGAGTCGGTTCCTTTTTCAGCGGGAAGCCGGTGGCGACCCATCGGGTGGAAGAAGCAATAGAATCTGGGCTTCACACCGTGTTGGTCAGCGAAATCACCAATGCCTTCCAAGACATTGATCGTAATTGGCGCAATACACCCATCGGGACACATCTTTTAGCATCGCTCCCGGCAGAGCGCCCCGGAAAAGACCTCGAAGTTCGGGCTGCGGATAGCATCCGGGCGTGGCAGAAAGATGTCTTGGAAATGATCCGGAGCGAGGGAGCTGGCAAACGAAAAACCGCGAGGATTGCTGCCTTCGGCGTCAATGGTGTGGCGGTAGCGCTCATGGTTGTCGTCTTCGCTTCTACCGCCGGCATGACCGGGCTGGAACTAGGCATCGCCGGTGGCTCTGCCGTTGTGGGACAGAAATTATTGGAAGCAATATTCGGTGAAGAGGCAGTCCGGCGTATGGCCACGCGCGCACGAACCATGCTGGAAGCCAGAACACGCGAACTCATGGATGAGAACCTGGCTGTCTATCGGGGACAGATCGAAGCTAATCTTCAGCCGCTAATCGTGCAAGAACTACGCGAACAGGTCAACGGTCTGCGCAAGGGAGGATTCAAGGCATGAGCGAGCGCAAGGTGAATCGTGCTCATTCGGGGCTTAGCGAGCAAATCAACGCGGTGGTTTCGGCAATGCAGATTGCCGAACACTATCTTGAACCTGAAGTAGTTGATCACGCTGCGGTGGTCATCGAACGAGCGGAAGCCCGCCGCCAACTGTCGGCAGACCACGTGGTCTTCGGGCTGTTCGGTGCGACAGGCAGCGGCAAGTCATCGCTTTTCAACGCGCTTGTCGGGTCAGATATTGCACAAACCGGCGTCATTCGGCCCACCACTACCAAGACGGTGGCCGCCATTTGGCAGCCGGAAGGCGCCGGTGAGCTGCTCGATTGGCTGGAAGTCAGCGAGCGTCATGTTCTTGATTCGCAGGTGCTTGGTGCGGAAGCAAAAAAACCACAGGACCAAAGTGGAGGACTGATCCTGCTCGACCTGCCGGATATGGATTCAACCTCCACCGAGCACCATCAGATCGCTTCGCGATTGGCTGGGCAAGTCGATTATCTAGTATGGGTTCTAGATCCCCAGAAGTATGCCGACGCGTCGATTCATCATGGATACCTCAGCGAACTTTCAGGACAGCGCGGAAACCTCTTAGTCGTGCTCAACCAGATAGACACCATTGCAACTAATGATCGGGCACCAGTGAGCGGCTCCTTGGCGGCGTTGCTTGAAAGCGAAGGGGTTGGCCAGGTTCCCGTTATTTTGGCCTCAGCGCGTACGGGCGAGGGACTAGAAGAAATTCGCGGAAAGTTCGCCTCGGCACTGAAAACCAAGGTGCAAGCCACCCGGCGCTTACGCGCTGATGTTGACGAATTGCTGCGCACGCTTGAAGGCGAACTCGCCGTGCCAAAGGTCAGAATGCCAGGAGTGATGGAGCAATCCGATCTGGAGCGCAATATCGCCAAAGCTCATGGAACGCACCGCATCGCCGAGGCTGTGCAGACTTCATATAAGCTACGTGCGTCAACGAATACGGGCTGGCCAATCACTAGTTGGCTCACCCGGCTGCGCAACGATCCGCTCAAACGCATGAACCTTGGGCGTGGAATCGAAAAGCCAGAAATTTCATTGACGTCTCGTCCAGATCTTTCGATGGCCGAAAATGCCGCTGTTGACCAATCGGTAGGGCGCTATCTTAGCGAAGCCACCGAAGATCTGTCGCCGCGCTGGTCCCAATCATTGAAGGATGGCGTTCATGAGCGGAAAGAAGAACTAGCCAACGATATTGATATAGCCATTGCCAGCACCACCTTGGGCGTTGAAAAGAAGTCCTGGTGGTGGCCGGTCACCAAGTTTGTCCAATGGCTTGGCGTCATCGTGGCTCTGGTCGGCGCGTTATGGCTGGGCGGAATAGCGTTGGCCGCATACTTCCAATTCGAGTTGCCGCAGACGCCGCGAGTTGAAGGGATCGCGATTCCCACGCTGATGGTCTTCACCGGGATACTTCTGGGTATAGTCCTCGGGATTCTTGGTTCTTTTGTCAATAGAATGGTCGCTAGACTGAAGCGTAGGAAAGCACTCAGAAACCTGCAGAATTCAGTGTCGGGGGTCGTCCGGCGATATATCGTGGACCCCACAGCACACCACTTAGAGCAATACAACAGTTATGCAGCGTTGATTTCCAACGCGGCGAAGAAAGCCGAATAGCAACCTGTGACTAATCAACAGACTGACAATAGCCCGACCGTGGGCGACATTGGTGAACAAGGAATCTTGAACGAGATCCTTCCGCTCTTGGACGCCAAGGATGCGGGACTCGGGCCTGGAGATGATGCCGGAGCGCTACGCGTTGCCGGGGGAGAAGTGGTCGTCTCCGTGGATACCATTGTCCAAGACCAAGATTTCCGTTTGGTTTGGCCCAGCGGACACGAACATGCGGCGTATGACATCGGCTGGAAGTCGATAGCTCAAAATGTTTCTGACATCAACGCCATGGGCGGCGTCCCTACAGGTGCCGTCATTTCACTTTCCATGCCAGCGGAGGTTTCGCTGTTTTGGGCCAAGGAATTCGCTCGTGGAATTGCTGCCGCGATTTCTTCGCTCGGGGCCGAGCGCTTGGCCGTTTTAGGCGGTGACCTCAGCCGTTCATCTGAGATTTCGGTGACTACCACCGTGTTGGGCGAGTGCGAATATGGAAAAGTCCTTCGCACGGGGGCTAAGCCCGGAGATCGGCTCGCCGTAGCAGGCCGGCTTGGTGCAGCTGGGGCGGGGCTAGCCTTGCTAGAGGGAAAGCACGAAGCAACGTCCTGGAGCCGCGCGGTGCTTCGTCTTGCCGATGCCCAGTGCAAGCCAACCCCGCCCTTGGAATCTGGCCCGCGGGCTGCCCAAGCCGGCGCCCACGCCATGATGGATATTTCAGACGGGCTCGTCCGAGATGCCGGACGACTGGCCAAGGCGAGTCATGTCAGCATCGAGTTAGATAGTTCCGCTCTTGAAGTCTTTGCACATCGGCTGGAACCAGCGGCAAAGCTCTTGGACTTTGATCCTATGCAGTGGGTACTGCACGGCGGTGAGGACTTCGGGCTGCTCGCTTGCTTCCCGGCAGGCATTGGGATTCCAGAGGAATTCTCGGTGGTGGGCGAAGTGGTTCCTCTGACGGGTCGGCGTTCCAATGTTTTGCTCGATGGAAAGCAACTGGACTACCGAAGCGGCTTCGACCACTTCGGCTAAACACCCGCTGTATTATCCTTCTGATTGGATCCGCAGCAAGTCCGAAAGCTCGCGCGCGGCATTGACTATGGAATCGTGGTGGATCTTTCCCGGCTGGCGGGTCAGTCGTTCAATCGGGCCAGACATCGATAATGCTGCAATGACCCGACCCGATTGGCCGCGCACGGGAGCCGATACCGAGGCGACACCTGGTTCACGTTCGCCTAGCGACTGGGCCCACCCGCGGCGACGTACCCCGGCCAAGATGGTCGGGGTAAATCGAGCGTGTTGCAAGCCGCCGATCATGCGTTCGTTGTCTTCCCAGGCTAAGAGAACCTGCGCGGCGGAACCTGCCTTCATGGACAACTGAGTACCCACCGGAATGGTGTCGCGCAATCCCACAGGACGTTCTGCGCTGGCGATACACACACGGAATTCACCCTGCTTGCGGAATACCTGTGTGCTCTCACCGGTCAGGTCGCGCAGCTTGGTCAATACCGGCCCCGCAGTGCTGACCAATCTGTCTTCACCGGCCGCGCTGGCGAGTTCGACAAGTCGTCCACCGAGCTCAAATCGGCCGTGCAAGTCGCGGCCCACCAGGCCATGGTGCACCAATGATTGGGCGATGCGGTGCACCGTTGGCCGGGAAATTCTCGTGATCTCTACCAGCTGCGAGAGGGACGTTGGCCCATTTTCCAATGCATTGAGAATGGCTGCTGCCTTATCCAGAACACCAACACCGCTACCTGTAGTCATAAAACCATTATCATGTCTCAGTATTTGAGATTCAAGTCCAGATACTGGAAATGGAGTTCTGTGAAGTGTCAAAGTAATGGTGTTGATAGTTCGTAGCTTGAGGAGTGTGTCGCATGTCCACCATGCAGTCGCCCCAGACCTTGGCAGAAAAGGTCTGGAACGCGCACGTAGTGCGCCAGGGAGAAGGGCAGGGCGAAGCCCGTCAGCCCGATTTGATCTACATTGACCTTCACCTGCTACACGAGGTCACCTCGCCGCAAGCCTTCGAAGGCCTGCGGTTGGCCGGGCGCAAGCTGCGCCGCCCAGATCTCACTATCGCCACCGAGGATCACAACACCCCGACCCTCGACATCGACAAGCCCATTGCGGATTTGACCAGCCGGACACAGATTTTCACCTTGCGAGATAACTGCAAGGAATTCGGTGTTCGCCTGCACTCCTTGGGTGACAAGGAACAGGGGATCGTGCACGTGGTTGGCCCGCAGCTGGGTCTGACGCAGCCGGGCATGACCGTGGTGTGCGGTGACTCCCACACCTCAACCCACGGCGCCTTCGGTGCATTGGCCTTCGGCATCGGTACGTCCGAGGTTGAGCACGTGATGGCAACCCAGTCGTTGAGCCTGAAGCCATTCAAGACCATGTCCGTCAATGTTGAAGGCACGCTCAAGCCCGGAGTGACCGCAAAGGACATTATCTTGGCTGTCATCGCCAAGATCGGCACCGGCGGCGGGCAGGGCTACGTGTTGGAATACCGTGGCTCCGCGATCCGTGCGTTGTCCATGGACGCACGCATGACCATCTGCAATATGTCGATTGAGGCCGGTGCGCGCGCAGGAATGATTGCGCCGGACGAAACCACCTTTGAATATGTCAAGGGCCGCCCGCATGCGCCACAGGGTGCCGACTGGGATGCCGCTGTTGAATATTGGCAGACTCTGCAAAGCGATGAAGGCGCACGCTTCGACAATGAAGTGTTCCTGAACGCGGATGAATTGGAACCATTCGTCACCTGGGGAACCAACCCGGGGCAAGGCGTTTCACTTTCCTCCAGGGTTCCGGTACCTGAAGATTTTGAAGACGAAAACGATCGCAAGGCCTGCGAACGCGCACTCGAATACATGGGACTCATCGGTGGAACACCGATGAAGGAAATCCGTGTCGACACCGTATTCCTGGGTTCCTGCACCAACTCGCGGATGGAAGACCTGCGCGCCGCGGCCGAGATTATCAAGGGCCGTGAAAAGGACCCGCAGATCCGCATGATCGTGGTTCCAGGTTCGGCACGAGTTCGACTCGAAGCCGAAGCGGAAGGCCTTGACCAAGTGTTCAAGGACTTTGGTGCCGAGTGGCGTTTTGCTGGCTGCTCCATGTGCTTGGGGATGAACCCGGATCAATTGGCTGAGGAGGAACGCTGCGCGTCCACTTCAAACCGAAACTTTGAAGGACGTCAAGGCAAGGGCGGGCGCACCCACCTGGTGTCCCCGCTGGTCGCAGCGGCCACCGCCGTCCGTGGCACGCTGGCTTCGCCTTCGGATCTCATTAACGCTCCGGTATCGGTCTAGGAAGGAACACCATCATGGAAAAAGTTATTACCCACACCGGGATTGGTGTCCCACTGCGTCAGAGCAATATCGACACCGACCAGATCATCCCGGCCGTCTACCTCAAGCGAATCACTCGCACGGGCTTTGAAGATGCGTTGTTTGCCGGCTGGCGCCGGGATGAAAATTTCATCCTGAATACCGAGCCGTACACGAATGGTTCGGTGCTGGTTGCCGGTCCGGACTTCGGCACCGGTTCATCCCGTGAACACGCGGTCTGGGCCTTGAAGGACTATGGCTTCAAAGCGGTTATCTCCTCACGTTTTGCCGATATCTTTCGCGGCAACTCGGGTAAGCAGGGCCTAGTTGCTGCCGAGGTCGCGCAGAGCGATATCGAACTGATCTGGAAGGAACTGGAGAACAATCCCGGTACCGAGGTCACCGTAAATTTGGAAGCACGCACCGTGCAGTGCGGTTCGATCCTGGCACCATTCCAGATCGATGACTACACGCGTTGGCGTCTGATGGAGGGCCTTGATGATATTGGCCTGACCCTGCAGCATGAGGAAGACATCACATCCTTCGAAGCTACTCGTCCAGCGTTCAAGCCGCAGACCTTACCTGCAAGAACTGCCGGCTAACAACGAATTTAAGCCTCGTCCGTACCCACTAGTAAGTGTCTGCGGGCGAGGCTTTTCTCGTTTTGTCGCAATTGCGAGCGGGTCCATCGATGGTCCAACCCTGAAAGCATGCTCACAATGTGTGCGCCACGGGCTAAACTGCCCAGAACTGCTCCCACGATGGCGGTATGCTTGCTAAGTCCTGCCTGTTTTGTTGGCCCACCGGTCCGGGCAGGAAAAACGACTACGCGATGAGGTTTATTCATACATGGGTAAGATTCTAACGGTCCATGGCGGTGTCCCCTTGAAGGGCACCGTTCGAGTAGGCGGCGCTAAGAACCTGGTCCCTAAGGCAATGGTTGCAGCCCTGCTCGGAAGCTCTCCCTCGGTACTACGCAACGTACCGGAAATCAAAGACGTCGCGGTAGTGCGTAGCCTTTTGGAGATCCATGGTGTCAAGGTTTCCCAGGATCCTGAAACAGGCGACCTGACCATGGATCCGGTCGCGGCGAAGAGTGCCTCGAATCAGGCGATTGACGCCCACGCAGGCGACTCGCGTATTCCAATTCTTTTCTGCGGCCCGCTCATCCATTCCCTAGGTGAAGCCTTCATTCCTGATCTGGGTGGCTGCCGTATTGGTGACCGGCCAATCGACTTCCACTTAGAGGTGCTGCGCGAATTCGGCGCGGTCGTGGACAAGGAAGCGGCAGGTATCCGCATTTCTGCACCCATGGGGCTGACCGGCGCCAAGCTTGAACTTCAATACCCAAGTGTTGGAACCACTGAGCAAGTCCTGCTCTCTGCGGTACGCGCCAAGGGCGTGACCGAAGTCAGCAACGCTGCTATCGAGCCTGAGATCTTGGATCTCATTTCTTTGCTGCAAAAAATGGGTGCCATCATTTCGGTTCACCGTGACCGTGTCATCCGTATCCAGGGCGTTGATGAACTGCGCGGCTATGACCACTACGCGTTGCCCGACCGCAATGAGGCAGCCTCATGGGCTTCGGCAGCGCTGGTCACCAAGGGTGACATTTTCGTAGAAGATGCTCAGCAGCGGGATCTGACCGCATTCCTTCATGTCTACCGCCAGATCGGTGGCGAGTTCGAGGTCGCCCACAACGGTATACGTTTCTTCCACCCAGGCGGCGAGCTAAATCCGTTGATCTTGGAGACCGACGTGCATCCAGGCTTCATGACGGACTGGCAGCAGCCGTTGGTTGTCGCGTTGACGCAGGCCAATGGCGTTTCGGTGATCCACGAAACCGTTTACGAAAACCGCTTCGGCTTCACTGACGCCTTGGTGCGCATGGGCGCTACGGTTCAGGTGCATACGGATTGCTTGGGATCCACCCCATGCCGCTTTGGGCAGCGGAACTTCAAGCACTCTGCAGTGGTGCTGGGCCCAGCGCAGCTCAAAGGTGCAAACATTGATGTCCCGGACCTCCGTGGCGGGTTCTCCCATATGATTGCCGCGCTTGCATCCGAAGGCACCAGCAAAGTTACCGGAATTGAAATCATCAACCGTGGCTACGAGCACTTCATGGAGAAGCTCACTGCCCTGGGCGCAAATGTTGAACTGAGCAACTAGGGGAACACTGGATCGTGACAGATAATCTAGTGCACCGGGAAACAGTTAAAACCAAGACTGTCTTTGCCATCTTGGCCGGGGTTGTCCGACCGACAATGAACGTGTTGATCGGCAAGACCTGGAAGGACTTTGACAAGCTTCCCTCCGGAGGATTTATTCTTTGCCCCAATCACCTCACTGAAATTGACCCGCTCGTTGTCGGTCACGCGATCTATAGCAGTGGTCGTCTGCCTCGCTGGTTAGCCAAGGAATCCTTGTTCAAGATTCCGGTCTTCGGCGCGGCTTTGCGTGCCACCGGTCAGATCCCTGTCTCACGTAGTGGATCCAACGCGGCAGATTCGTTAAGTGCGGCGAAACGGGTTCTTGAAGCAGGCGGTGTCATCGTCATCTACCCCGAGGGTACCTTGACCCGTGATCCTGACTTGTGGCCAATGGTCGGCCGCACCGGGGCCGCGCGACTCGCGTTGCAAACTGGTGCCCCAGTAGTTCCCATGGCGCATTGGGGTGACCAAGAGCTGTTCCCTCGCTATGCCAAGAAGATGTACCCATTCCCGAGAAAACACGTCACCTTGAGCGTGGGGGATCAGGTGCAACTTGACGATCTGCGTAGTGGTCCGCGAACGCGTTCGGTCCTGCAAGCAGCAACCGAGCGAATCATGGCTTCGATTACCGAGTTGCAGTCCGAACTGCGACAGCAGACTCCGCCCGAGAAGCTCTGGAATCCGACCGAACATGGACAAACAGCTACGGGTCGGGAATTTGATGCCCCAAAACCTCCGAACGACTAAGTCTCAATACCTAGCGAAGGAAATGCCTTGAGTAAGCCGCTACCACGTAAGATCGCCGTCATGGGTGCCGGAAGCTGGGGAACAACCTTTGCGAAGGTGCTTGCGGACGCGGTGCCTGAACAAGGCATTCCGGTGCAAATTTGGGCTCGTCGGGATGAAGCCGCACAGGAAATCAATGAGCGGCACACGAACTCGCGCTATTTGCGTGACACGAGGCTTCCCGCAAATGTGACTGCATCTTCCAATGTTGAAGAAGTGCTGGCCAATGCAGACCTGGTGGTCTTGGCAATTCCGGCGCAGTCGCTTCGTGAGGAATTAGCGAAGTTCGCCGCGCACTTTGAGCAAGACGTGGTTTTGCTTTCCCTGATGAAGGGCCTGGAGCGCGGTACGGATTTGCGTATGAGCGAAGTCATGGCAGAGGTCACTGGAATTCCTGCAGACCGCATTGTAGTGCTTTCCGGTCCGAACTTGGCCATGGAAATTGCCCGCGAGCAACCAACCGCTTCGGTGGTTGCCTGCACCAGCAATGAAACCGCCCATTGGATCGCACAGTTATGCTCCGCGCCTTATTTCCGTCCATATACAAATGATGACGTGCTCGGCGTAGAGCTTGGGGGCATTGTAAAAAACATCATTGCCCTGGCAGTTGGAATGTGCGACGGCATGGGGATGGGGGACAACACCAAGTCCACGGTCATTACGCGTGGATTGGCGGAGACCACTCGCCTGGTTATTTCCTTAGGCGGACGGTTGGACACCTTGGCTGGCCTGTCCGGTCTGGGCGACTTAGTCGCAACCTGCTCATCCTCGCTTTCGCGAAACAACACCGCCGGACGTCTGCTCGGTCAGGGGCTTTTCATCGAAGAAGTCAATGACCGGATGTCGCAGACGGCCGAGGGGATCAAATCCGCCCGTGCGGTCTTTGATCTCTCACGCAGTCATGGGGTAGAAATGCCTATCACCGAAGCAGTGGTGATGGTCCTGGAAGGAAACTTAAGCGTGGAGAACATGGCTGAGCGACTTCTGGCACGAGAATTGAAATCTGAAGGGGAACAGCATTAATGAGTCAGCGTAAACCACGGGTGCTATTACTCTTCGGCGGCCGTTCCTCTGAACATTCGGTCTCCTGCGTAACCGCAGCCGGCGTGATGCAGGAAATCGACAAGGATCGATTTGATGTGATCCCCGTCGGGATTACTCGCGATGGTGCTTGGACCTTAGTCGATGAAGATTCATCGGGGTGGACGTTGAGCTCCGGGAAACTTCCCGAAATCGCCGTGGCTGACAGGCCGGTCCACCTCTCAAATGATTCTGAACGTACATCCCTGCTGCATTACTCGGACTCTCAAATCACGGATTTGGGACAGATCGACGTTGTATTCCCTCTGCTCCACGGGCCCTTTGGCGAGGATGGCTCCATCCAAGGCATGCTTGAGATGTCTGGCGTCGCCTACGTAGGTTCAGGCATTGCTGCCAGCGCCATGGGCATGGACAAGCATTTTATGAAAGTCGTGTTCGAAAACGCGGGGTTCAATGTAGGTCCCTACGAAGTGATAACCAGCAAGCAATGGCTGCGCGACAGCGCAGCCGCACTGGCTCGTTGCGAAAACTTGCAGTACCCCTTGTTCGTCAAGCCTGCACGGGCCGGGTCTTCGGTGGGCATCACCAAAGTTGATGAATTCTCAGATCTCCGAGCGGCCATTGAAACGGCACGTCTTGAAGATCCAAAGGTCATTGTTGAGCAAGGAATCAGTGGCCGTGAAATTGAGTGCGGGGTACTGGAAGGCCGTCGCTCAGCGCCTGCCCGTGCATCAATGCCCGGAGAAATCGCCGTTGCTGATAATGGTCATACCTTTTATGACTTCGAAGCCAAATACGTTGATGGCACTGCCGCGAAACTTAGCTGCCCGGCGGTACTCAGCGATGAGGCTACGGCGAGCATTCGTGAGCTGGCGGTCAAAGCATTCGAAGCCATCGATGCCGAGGGATTGTCTCGGGTGGACTTTTTCTACACGCCAGATGGCCAGTGGATCATCAACGAGATCAATACCATGCCTGGCTTCACGCCTTCCAGCATGTACCCGCAGATGTGGGACAAAACCGGGATTGGCTACAGCGCTTTGATTGACGAGTTGATTGCGTTGGCCTGCGAGCGGAAAATCGGTTTACGCTAAACCGCTCAAGAAGTGTTTGACCGCGCAAGAATTAGGATCGCGGTCAAACACTTCTTTTGCATTAATCAGAGATTCACATTCTTATCGACGGTCAGGCAAGCACCCTCGGCCGGAATGCGCGAGGCTGCTTGGGAAAGCGAAGCCAGGACCGTACTGGATGGAATGACTTGCGGATCCAACACAACTTCGGTAGCTGGCGTGCGGCCGTAGGTGGTCAGCGTCCAAATCCCGTCGTCACCCTCGTGGGCAATCCAGTCAACATCATTGACTGATACGCACGGATCCGTAGTTGGTCCGGGCACCTCGACACCGCATCGCAGGACCACCTTCGAAGGGTCGCCCCACACGGACGTTGCCTGTGAATTGGTACTTCGACGCTCGGCATCGCCGACGAATTCGGGGAGGATAACCATCATCTCGGCGCACAATGGATTTCCTGCATCTGCGGCAGGCTCAACGGCGGCAATTGATGCGCACGCGGAGAGCGTCGGTGCAAGTACTGCTACTCCAACGAATAGCGCTCCTGTACGCCTAATCCTTAGATTAAGTTTTGATGACTCTTGACTCTTATTACTGAAAACTGGCACTTTATCAGCCTACCGTTCGTTTCTGAAAGATAGGATGTAAAGAGTTGAAACTGTGAAAGGTAGCATATGTCCTTTGAAGAACAGCCTGTACGCCCGCGTGCGAAGAAGAAACGTACGGGGCGTGGGATCCTTATCGGTATTCTGGCACTGGTCGTTATTGCCGGATTGGTAGCCGGCGGGTACGTATGGAATCTTGGTCGCACCTTCGATGAGAAGAGCGACAAGATCGCCGAGGCTTTCCCGGCCGAGGAGACTCGTCCAGAAGTTAAGGAAGAGTCAAAGGACGCCGTAAACATTCTGCTCCTTGGCAGCGATACACGAGCCACTCGTGATGTTGATGATGCGGAAGATGACTTTGGCACACTGCCCAATGGTGGTCGTTCGGACACGATGATGCTGGTGCATATTCCGGCTGACCGCGACGGCGTTTATGTCACGTCGGTCATGCGCGATACCTGGCTGGAAATTCCGGGCGTCGGTACTGCGAAGATCAACCGTGCTTTTGCCAGCGGAGGTGTTCCAAAAGCAGTTGAGACCTTAGAGGGCCTCTTCGGGGTGCGCATCAACCACGTAGCATCAATTGACTTTGAGGGATTCAAGGGATTGACGGACGCGCTTGGCGGCGTGACCGTTAACAATCCTCAGGCTTTCCGCCAGTCAATTACCAATGGCATGTATTTCCCGGCTGGTGTCCAGACCCTTGATGGAGAACAGGCCTTGGCCTTTGTTCGTGAACGCAAATCGTTCCCGGGCAGCGACTATGGACGAGTCAAGAACCAGCAGCTGTTTGTCAAAGCAATGCTTGGGCAGATTATGTCTAAGGAAACCCTGACCAATCCGGCTAAGCTTAATAGCGTGGTCAGTGAGATGGCACCATTTATCGCGGTTGATGAATCGTTGGATGCATCTACCGTGGCCGGTTATGCCACCTCGATGATGAATGTGCGTCCAAACGACATGACATTCTTTACGCTCCCGAACAATGGCCCTGGCCGTTCGGCGGACGGTCAGTCGATTGTCATTCCGGATATGGCAACCATAGACAAGTTTGGTACCGCGTTGCAGGAAGACAAGATGGAAGAATTCGTGAATACCACGGACCTTTCCCGCTAAGAACTGAAAGACCCGATTTCCCATGACACAAAAACTCGATACCTCCGTGCGCGCCATCGGTGAATGGTTGCAGCGGAGCGTGAAGAGTCTCGGGAATCATTCCGATCGGCTGAATGCCATTAATGTTTTCCCCGTGGCGGATGGAGATACAGGTAGCAACCTGTATCTCACCGCCCGGGCGGGGCAAGACGCGGTCAGCAAGTTGGAAAGCGATGATATCGGCGCCTTTTTGGAAGTTGCCGCCCGCGCCGCCATGGAGTCGGCGCGTGGCAATTCGGGGACGCTGCTTGCGGTCTTCCTCAGCGGTCTAGCGGAACCTTGGCTGGGTCATGACCGGCTGAATGCCAGCATTCTGGCCAAGGGGCTGGAACGCGCCAAGGTCCGCTCATGGTCTGCGCTAAGCGAGCCAGTGGAGGGCACCATGCTCTCGGTGATCAGTGCCGCCGCGCTGGCAGCCGGATCCACGCTAGCCCACCTGAAAACCGATGCCGAAAGCCGTGCAGCGCTGGATTCGGTGCTAAGCCAGGTATCCCAAGCCGCACGTATGGCCGTGCACGGCACTGAAAACGAGTTGCCCAGCCTTGAAAGTGCCGGCGTAGTAGATGCCGGGGCGGTTGGGATGCTGGTTATTCTTGATGAGCTTTGCGCTGCAGTCCGCGGCACCGAGACGGATTTCGAATATTATGAAGGATTCCATGGGTACCATATCCAAGACCCACATGTGCATCTGATCCAAAACGACGCCCAGGGTGTAGAGGTCATGTGCACCATCACCTTGGACGCTTTGGGAGCTGCGACCTTGCGTGGCCAACTGGATCGAGTCGGAGATTCGGTCATCATGTCGCCGGTCAATTCGACCAGCGAAGAATTCTACCGTTGGCGAGTCCACGTTCATGTTGCCCAAGCAGAGGCTGCGCTAGACCTCATCCGTCAACAGGGCGAGCCGGTGAACGTCAGCGTCACAGATCTGTGTACCCATGATGGATGAAGTCCGTTTGAAGACTTTTGAGCTTGCCGAACTCTCCGAGGTTCTGGGCGCCAAGAATGCTGGAGCCCTAGAGAAGGCCTTCGGGTACACCACCGTCGGAGAGTTTCTCTGGCATTTTCCCCGCCGCTATGTGGACGTAGGGGAGCTGACCCCCATTGCCGAGCTGCCCTTTGACGAACATGTCACCGTAGTAGCCCAGGTGGTCAACGTCAGCCAGCGGCAGATGCACTCACGGCGTGGTTTCATCTTTGAAGTGACGGTGAGCGATGAACTTGCCAGCAATGGGCAAGAACTGCGAATGACCTTCTTCAACGGTTACCAAGCGCGCAATGATCTGCAAATCGGAACCATCGCGATGTTCAGCGGCAAGGTGGGCTGGTACCAAGATCATTTGCAGCTGAGCCAGCCGGATTACGCAATTCTGGACACGGCCGAGCAGGCCGATCCGCGGCCAATACCGATCTATCCGGCCTCGGCCAAAATGCCGAATAAGAAAATTCGTGACCTGATGGGCCTGCTCACCGATTTGTTCACCGAAGAGCAGCTTCCGGAGTTCCTGCCAGAGAAGATCCTCGAGCAGCATCATTACCCTCGTCGGGCGAAGGCCTACCTGGATAGGCATAGCCCGCGCGAAATCAAACAGGCGTATATTGCCCGGCAGCGCTTTGCCTTCGAAGAGGCCTTTCTGCTGCAACTTTCGCTCGCCGAACGAAATCGAAAGCTGGGAAGTCAGCCAGCAATCGCCCGAACGCAAGTCAAAGACGGGCTCGCCGATAAATTCGAATCAAGATTGCCCTTCGAACTCACTGACGATCAGCTAGAGGTCGGGGCTGCGATCACCGCCGACCTAGCTAGAGCGCATCCCATGCACCGATTGCTGCAAGGCGAAGTTGGTTCGGGTAAAACCGTCGTTGCCCTCCGTGCAATCTTGCAAGTCATTGACGCCGGGGGACAAGCGGCGCTGTTGGCACCGACGGAGGTCCTCGCCGCGCAGCATTTTTCCTCGATTAAGAAGATGCTGGGGGACCTAGCCGAACCAGGCCTCTTCGGTGAGGGCGAGGGAACTGGGGTAGCGCTGCTGACCGGTTCCGCCAAAACGGCTCAACGCCGGGAAGCCTTGTTAGGCATTGCCAGCGGGGAGACCGGACTGATCATCGGCACGCACGCACTGCTCGGCGAACACGTGCGATTTGCCGAGCTCGGCCTAGTCGTCATCGATGAACAGCATCGATTCGGTGTCGAACAGCGTGATGCGTTGCGGGCCAAGGGTGAAGACGCAGTACCTCACACCCTTGTCATGACCGCTACGCCCATTCCACGGACGGTGGCGATGACTGTCTTCGGCGACTTGGACACCTCCACCATCAGGAAGCTTCCTGCCGGTCGCGCCCCCATCTCCACGCATATCGTTCCCATGCAGCTCACCGGATACCGGGACCGGCTGTTCTCACGGATACGAGAAGAAGTCACCAAAGGGCATCAGGTGTATGTGGTCTGTCCGAGAATTTCAGAAACGGCAGCGGAGCAAGGAATCTTGGTAGCCACCGCCGAAGACGGGGCCAACCAAACCATGAGCGTTGAAGCAATGTTTGAGCTTCTATCCTCTATGCCTTCGTTCACGGACGTTCGTCTGGAAGCTTTGCATTCGCAGCTTGACTCCTATGAAAAGCAAGAGATCATGGATGAATTTGCAGCCGGGCAGATAGATGTCCTGGTATCCACCACGGTGATTGAAGTCGGTGTGGACGTGCACAACGCAACCTTGATGGTGATCATGGATGCCGAAAGATTCGGGATCTCACAACTCCACCAGCTGCGCGGTCGTGTCGGCCGTGGAGGATTGCCGGGTACCTGCCTGCTGACTACCTGGTTGGATGCCGATCACCAGTCGGTGAATAGGCTGCGCACCATTGAATCGACTTTGGATGGATTCGAATTAGCCGAAGCGGACCTTGCCGAACGCAAGGAAGGAAATATCCTTGGCGTTCAACAGTCCGGTAGCCGGTCAACACTGCGTGAATTGAGTATCATCAAAGATCGTGGCTTGATCGAATCGGCCCGTGACGACGTTCAACTGCTCATGCGATCCGGGAATTGGGCTACCGAGCACTCACAGCTCGCCTCGGTTGTAGGATCGTGGATCGATCAGTCCACCAGCGAATTCTTGAATAAAAACTAATATCTATCTTTCGAAAGTGGCAGCATCACATGAGCCGTATTATCTCCGGCATAGCCGGTGGCACTACCTTGAAGTCGGTTCCTGGAGATGCCACGAGGCCCACCACCGACAGGGTCAAGGAGGCTTTGTTCTCCCGGCTGGAAAGCTGGAACGTCATTTCTTCGGCGCGAGTGCTGGACCTTTTTGCCGGTTCCGGCGCTCTCGGGCTAGAAACCGCCAGCCGTGGCGCGCGTCAGGTGCTGCTGGTGGAACTGGCACCAAAAGCTGTAAGCGTGTGCCAGCAGAATGCCGCAAAAATCAATGAGGCCTTGAAGAACAAGATTGCTTCGGTCCAACGAGGCAAGGTGGATTCTATACTCGCAGGTTTCTTCGACGAAGAAACTTCCCTGCCCCGCAAGACATTTGACCTGGTCTTCATGGATCCGCCGTACCCGTTGACAGAGCAGGAGCTCTCGGCGACCTTGAAGAAAGTCTCCAAGGTTCTTTCCGAGGACGCGACCCTTATTGTTGAACGTTCCAGCCGTTCTCCTGAACCGCAATGGCCGTCGAGCCTTGAGAAGATCGCGGATAAGAAATACGGAGAGACGCACCTATGGTTTGCCGAACCGGTCCAAGGCTAGAGAATGTTTGATCTCTGACGGATAGGGACCTGCAGCTTGGCAAGCCTCTATAGCCGGCTCGTCGATCCTGGCTTTCGACGCGGTAAGGATGAGGTTTCCGGGGAATCGCCGGGTAAACATTTCTGGAGTTGAGCTGAGCAGTACGTGTTCGAAAACAGTTTGCGCGGCCGCCACCTGGCGATCGGTGAAGGCCAAGGGCGGGTCATCTCCGATATTCACGAAGAGCAGTCCATCCGCAACCAGCGAGTTCGCAAGTTCTGCATAGTACGCTGCCGTGGTCAGATGCGCCGGTGCCTCTGGTCCGCTAAAAATATCGACGACAATGACGTCATAGAGCTCACCTGCCAGTTCTTCGTAAAGCACCGCACGGGCATCGGCCACAATGGCCCGTAAATCGCATTCTTTTGGCAAGGGAAGGTGCGACTGTACGAAGTCGAGCAGTTCGCGTTCGATATCAACAGCAACGTGCGTGCTATTTGGATAGCGTTGGGCGCCCCAACGGGCTAAGGTCAGCGCTCCGGCACCCAGATGGAGGAACTTTAACGGTTCTGGCTCGGGGCGCAACACGCTCAAATGATTGGCAATCCGAGCCAAGTATTCATAGAAAATCTGTTCCGGATCAGCCAAATTTACATGTGACTGCTCGGCGCCACCAATGGCGAGAATCTTGGCACCGGGAACTAGATCATCGTCATAAATGGTCGCATGAGCCTGAACACCACCGAGCCAGCGTTTGATGGGTCTATTGCTCATTTAGCGAGCTCTCCGGGTAGGTTCTGCAGCAGTTCTACTGCGCGTGTAATGACTTCGGGTTTTTTGCAGAAGGCAAAACGCAGTAAAGAAGCATAATCCGACTGATTTTCTTGGTGCGCAAAAACCGATAGCGGTATTGCGGCCACACCGATTCGTTCGGGCATTAGCTTCGCCACGTCCACGGCGCTTTCTGCACCCTGTCCCTTGAGATCGGCGACCAAGAAATAGGTGCCTTTAGGGCGCATCACCGGGATCCCCACCTTTTCTAGCCCGTCCGCAAGTTGTGCACCTCGCGCACCGAGATCGGCAGAAAAGTTGTTGAAGAATGAATCCGGAAGCGCCAGAGCCTCAGCGACGGCTGGCTGGAAAGCTGGTCCAGAGGAATACGAAAGGAACTGTTTCACTGTTCGTACTGCGGTAATGAGTTCCCGAGGCCCAGACGCCCACCCAACTTTCCATCCGGTGAAGGAAAACGATTTGCCGGCAGAGGAAATCGTGACCGTGCGTTCAAAACCGCCAGCAAGAGAGGCGACGGGGATATGCGGCGAATTGAAGGTGAGGTGTTCATAGACTTCATCCGCCATAATGATGCAATCATGCTTATGCGCGAGGGCAATGATTTCATTCAAGACGTTTTCGTCGAAAACCGTGCCCGTGGGATTATGCGGATTATTGACAATGATTAATCGTGTCTTGTCGGTGACGGCAGCCCGAAGTTCAACCAGATCTGGCGCGAATGATGGTGCTCGCAGTTTCACCACCTTGTGCGCAGCATTTGCCAACCCAATCATGGCTGCATAGGAGTCGTAGTAAGGCTCAAAAGTGACTACCTCGTCACCAGCCTCGACAAATGCCAAAATTGTCGCCGCGATAGCTTCCGTGGCGCCGGTGGAGACTACCACCTGTGTATCCGGATCAATTTTCAAACCATAAAAACGATTCTGGTGCGCCGCGATAGACTGCCGCAACGCAGGAATACCGCTGCCTGGAGCGTACTGATTGGCTCCGTCATGTATGGCTTTGACTGCCAATTCGCGAATTTCTTGAGGGCCTTCGGTGTCGGGGAATCCTTGACCTAAATTTATTGCCTGGTGTTTATTTGCCAGACCGGTAATCTCCTCGAAGATTGTGACCCCGGGTTCTCCCGTTGGTCCCATCAGGTTTGCACTGTGTGCGGTACGCCGCCATGGCGTGGATTCGTAGGTCATAGGTCAATTATGCTTCGTATCAGGATTTTGGCGTTAGGTAACACGCATGAATCGTTACGTGACAGCCCCTTCAAAATCACGCGCTATCAGCGGTTTGTTGATAGATTCAATATATGCGCAGAGCTGTATGCCCAGGATCTTTTGATCCCATTCACAATGGCCATGTTGAGATCATTGCCCGTGCGGCGAGCCTCTTTGACGAGGTAATCGTTGCTGTGTCGACGAACTACTCCAAGAAGTATCGTTTTAGCGAAGAAGAACGAGTAGCCATTGTCGAAGAGACAGTAGGAGGTCTTCGCGGAGTTTCCGCAATGCCCATGGGCCAAGGGCTCCTCGCGGATTTCTGCAAGGAGCAGGGCGCCGAAGCCATTGTCAAGGGGCTGCGCAGCACCGTGGATTATGCCTATGAGATCCCCATGGCCACCATGAACCGCCACCTCACCGGCGTGGAAACCGTCTTCTTGCAGGCGGACACGAGATTTACTCATTTGTCTTCGTCACTGCTCAAAGAAGTGCAGGCACTCGGTGGCGATGTCAATGAATACTTTCCACGCGCGGTTATCAAGCGATTGTCGAAGAAGAGCTAGAAACATTGCTCGAGAGATGAAGATTGCTTACTTCATCAGATTTAAATTACCTTTTGAGAACAGTAGGGATTATCAAAATGGCGTTGACTCCAAAAATTACCAAGGCAGTCATTCCAGCTGCCGGGCTGGGAACTCGGTTTTTGCCAGCAACGAAGGCAATGCCTAAAGAGATGCTTCCCGTAGTTGATAAGCCTGCAATCCAGTATGTCGTTGCCGAAGCCGTGAACGCGGGACTGAATGATGTGCTGATGATTACCGGACGTAGCAAGCGTGCTCTCGAAGATCACTTCGATCGGGTTCCTTCCTTGGAGGCATCCTTGGAAGCCAAAGGCGACGTAAAGAAGTTGCGTTCGGTTCAGGAAGCAACGGAACTTGGCGATATTCACTACGTTCGCCAACGCGACCCGCGAGGCCTTGGGCATGCGGTCCTATGCGCAAAGCAGCACGTAGGGCAGGAACCCTTCGCGGTTTTGCTGGGGGACGACTTAATTGATTCACGCGATGAACTTCTTTCACTCATGGTAGAAACCCAGCAGAAGACCGGTGGATCGGTGATCGCGCTCATGGAGGTCGAGCCTGAACAGATTAGCGCCTACGGCTGTGCGGACGTTTCTGTCGTCGAGGGCGAAGACTATGTGAAAGTGAACGCCCTGGTTGAGAAGCCGAGCTTGGAGGAAGCCCCAAGCAATCTGGCAATCATTGGCCGGTACCTGCTGCACCCCAGAGTTTTCGAAGTGCTTGAGCACACGGCTCCGGGGCGCGGCGGTGAAATTCAGTTGACGGATGCTCTTCAGGAGCTTGCTGTGGGCAGCGATGAAGGAGCCGGAGTGCATGCCGTAGTTTTCCGCGGCCGACGTTATGACACTGGTGACAAGCTGAGCTATCTCCAGGCAAACGTGACTTTGGCCGTTGAAAACGAGGAACTAGGCGCGGGCATGAAGACGTGGCTAAGGACGTTTGTCGCAAACCTCGAAGACTAATCATAAGGGACTACTCAGGATAATCACATTTATCTTGAGTAGTCTTTTTCTTTGCCCCTGTAGCGAGCATTGAACTTGCCACATGGGCATACCCTAGATTTTCTTTGAGAAGCTGCAGGAATGAATACCCAAAACACAAGTGAAAGCTTTACGTCTCGTAGCGCGCGCTACGGTGTGGAGCGACGGCGGAAGCGCCGCCTGCGCGGCGTTTTATTATCCGTCGTTGCGGTCGTAGTCGTTGCAGCCTTGAGTGCAGGGTTCTACCTATTTAGTCTTCAACATCAGTTCAATTCGAAAACCAATACCTTGTCCATCGACTACAGCGATGAGCAGCAGAGTTCGAGACCTGTCAAAGATCCCGACGATGGCTCCATGAATATCTTGATGCTAGGAGTAGATCATGCTGATGATGAGCAATCGGACGCAGCGGCGCTAGACGGCGCGGTGAATCAACGCAGTGACTCCATGATGCTGGTGCATATTCCAGAAAACCGAGAGCAAATTTACATCATGTCTTTGGTCAGAGATATGTGGGTAGATATCCCAGGATATGGCCAGAACAAGCTCAACGCTGCGGTGTCGCTTGGAGGGGTACCGTTACTGATGCAAACCGTGGAAGGTCTATTCGACACGAAAGTTGATCACGTGGCGATGATAGATTTTGAGGGCTTCCGAGAGCTTTCCACGGCCCTGGGCGGCGTTACGGTCTCCAATGAAATACCCTTCACCGCGAATGACACGGACTACTTCTATCCTGCAGGCGAGGTCACTCTTGAAGGGGATCGTGCCTTGCGTTTCGTACGTGAACGAAAGTCATTCAGCGACGGTGATTACCAGCGCGTCAAGAATCAACGGACATTCCTCGTTGCGGCTGTGAACCAGATGCTGTCCAACGATACGCTCACCAATCCGGTGAAGCTCTACGATATTGTAGATAAAGTTTCGCCTTACCTCACCTTCGACTCACAATTCGATGCGGCGACACTAGTTGGTTTGGGCATGCAGCTCAAAAACGTGGACACCGAAAACCTGGAGATGTTCACGATGCCGACTGCAGGTAGTTCCACTAGTGCCGATGGGCAGTCAATCGAACTTGTCAGCGAACTTGCAGTCGCTCAAATTTCTGAGGCACTGCAAACCGATACGATGGCAAATTATTTGGCTGAATACCCGCCAGAGTAGACCTGCCCAAGCACGAGTGGGAGCAATTGCACTCGCGTACGCAGCGCGAAATCACGTGTAACCACCACTCGTAAACTAGACTTTGATCATCTGTGCTTACGAATTCAAGTAGTAGTTAGCATTCGACAAGAGGACATTTTGCACATGACAGTTGCGGAGGAGGCCGAGAAGTACGGCTTGCACCGAGTAGGGGCAAGGCCGTCATTGGCTAATTACCTGAAGCAGACTTGGAGTCGTCGCGAATTCATTTATGAACTTGCCAAGGCCCGCGTACAATCGCAGAACGAACGCAACCGTCTTGGGATGATTTGGGTGGTACTTAAGCCAACCTTCAATGCCTTGATGTATGGGTTCATTTTCGGCGTCCTGCAGGGTGAGAGTAAGCCGGCGGATTTCCCGATCTTCGTAGTCATCGGTGTGTTCCTTTTCGAATTCTTTACGACTTCGATGAATGGCGGTGCAAAGTCGATTACAGGAAATACGGCACTTGTGCAGTCGTTAGCATTCCCACGGCTTTCGCTCCCGGTAGCGCAAGTTACTCAAAATCTTCTAACTTTGGCGCCAATGCTAGGCGTAATGTTCGTTTACGCGCTCATATTGGGCACAGCTCCGAAATGGACCTGGTTCGTGATCATTCCTCTCGTGCTTATATTCAGCGTGTTTAACATGGGTGTGGCCCTTATCTGTGCGCGTATTACCGTTCATATCCGAGACTTTACGAACATTCTGCCGCTGATCGGACGAGTCCTGTTCTATACATCAGGCGTGTTGTTCAGTGTTGATCGAATCCTGAACCAATGGCCATGGATGGTCGCGATCTTTGACTATCACCCGCTGTACCAGACCCTGAGCATTGCACGAGCAATGATTATGGATAATAGTCCTTATGATCCGCGTGCTTGGTTTGTTGTTGGTCTTTGGGCATTAGCAACTTTGGTGGTCGGGCTTGTTTACTTCTGGAAAGCTGAGGAGCGTTACGGCCGTGCGGATTAATTTTGATGACCTCATCAATCCTGAATTACACCCGGAATATGAGCCAGAACGGATTTTTTCAGACGACACGTCATTTATTGATGTGGTGGGCGCGGAAGACGTCACGAGCTCGAATCTCAGTATTGATTCCAGCCGCCAACCTGTAGTCATGGTGGATAACCTCCACGTGAAGTACCAGGTGTACTCAAGTGGCAAAGCGGTGGGAGCTTCTGGCGCTCGTCGGTTGCTCCAGTCAAATATGCGCGGTGTCCGTACGGTTCATGCCCTGAAAGGGATCTCCTTCGTAGCTTATGAGAATGAGTCAATCGGAGTTATCGGATCAAATGGTTCAGGTAAGTCGACGTTGCTCAAGGCCATAACGGGCTTGACTCCTCCTGCTTCCGGAAGCGTGTTTGCAAGATCGCGCCCGAGCCTTTTGGGCGTCGGCGCTGCCCTTATCCCTGGACTCTCGGGAGATAAGAATATTACTCTTGGTGGACTCGCCCTTGGCTACAACCGTCAAGAAGTCGAGAAGATGCGCGAAGATATCATCAAGTTTGCCGAACTTGAAGAATTTATCGATTTGCCCATGCGAACTTACTCTTCCGGCATGAGCGCGCGCCTTAAATTTGCAATAGCGGCGTCGAAGCAGCACGACATCTTGATTATCGACGAGGCCTTGGCGGTCGGTGACGCGAAGTTCAAAAAACGCAGTGAAGCGAAGATCCGCGAAATCCGTGAGAACGCGGGAACGATCTTCAACGTGTCCCACTCCATGAATTCCATCAAGGAAACCTGCAACCGTTGCATCTGGATTGAAAAGGGCGTCCAGAAAATGGATGGCGACCCTGACTCCGTGATCAAGGCCTATCAAGCACACCTGAAGAAGAAATAAAGGGACGGATGACTGAATATCCTGGCGTTGCCTACGTAATGCCTGTGCTGAACGAAGCCAACTACCTTCAAGAAGCAGTTGAATCGATCTTGGCTCAGGACTACGACGGTGACAAGGAGCTGGTGCTTGCATTGGGTCCAAGCACGGATGAGACGAATCTTGTCGCACAGCGCCTCGCGGCTCAAGACTCTCGCATCACCTTGGTAGACAACCCGCAAGGGCGAACCCCGATTGCGCTGAATCTCGCCATCCGCAACTCGACGAATCCGATTGTTATTCGCGTCGATGCGCATAGCGAACTGCCCGCTTCGTACACGAAGCAGGGCATTGAGACTTTGAATCGAGTAGGCGCACACGACGTGGGTGGCCTTATGGACGCCCGTGGCCGCACTGTACTCCAACGGGCCGTTGCCGCGGCTTATCACTCGAAGTTCGGTTTTGGCGGACCTGCTTACCATTCGGGCGCACCCGAGGGCGAAGCGGAGTCAGCATACCTAGGTATCTTCCGTCGCGAAGTTTTTGAAGAAGTGGGCTATTTCGACGAAAACATGTGGCGTGCTCAAGACTGGGAGCTATGCCTGCGAATTCGGCAGGCTGGGCATAAGGTCTGGTTTGATCCGGAACTTAAAGTTGGCTACTACCCGCGGGACAACTTCCCTTCCCTGATTAAGCAGTCATTTGCCTCCGGAACTTGGCGCGGGGAAATTGCTCGTCGTTTCCCAGAGGGCAAGTCGTTGCGCCATGACCTTCCTCCATTGCTCCTTGCCGGGATTGGCGCGGGAATAGCTTCAACAGTAATTCAGCCGATGGCTGGTGAAAGACTTCCGAAGCCAGTCAATATCCTGCTGACGCTCAGTAAAGCAATTCCGGTTCTCTACGGCGTGTGCACCTTGCTCGCCGGCTTTCGTGCCAAGGGAGAAGGCCTCAAGGAAAAGCTGCTTACCGCGGCCACCTTCCCGGCCATACACCTTCCATGGGCCGCCGGTTATATCAAGGGCCGTGCAGTGGGAGCAGGAAGTACTCTCGACAAAGGGCGAATCAAATGATTGCCGAGCGCCCGACTCGGCCCACGCTAGAAGAGCTGCGGGCCGTTTGCCAACCCCCTGAAGTCCGCGCGCGCAAGAACGCGGAACACTGGACAGCTGAGCTGTACCTGCGCCATATCTCGATTTATCTCACCGCAGTGTTGGTCCGCACCCGTATCTCGGCCAATGGTGTTACCGGGTTGATGATTCTTGCCGGTTGGTGCATGTCCCTGGCATTGCTGATCCCGGGGATCTGGGGCCCCATTCTCGCGGTGGTACTGTCGCAAGTCCAGCTTTACTTTGATTGTTCGGACGGGGAAGTCGCTCGGTGGCGTGGTACGCAGTCACCACGTGGCATTTTTATCGACATGGTCGGTCACCATACGACCGAAGCCCTAATACCTATTGCCTTGGGATATCGCGTTTTCCTGGAACTATCGGCAGGCGGAGCAAGCTCAGTCCAAGCCTGGCCAACACTGTTCATGGCTGGGTGTCTAGCTGTGTTGCTTGTATTAAACAGGTCCCAGTCCTTGATGGTGCATGCTGCACGGAGCATGGCTGGACTGGCGAAACTTCCAGATACCGCGGATGCGCGTTCAATTCCAGTGACATCCATCGTAGGTCGCTTGCGTTCGCTGGCCCGCTTCTTGCCCTTCCACCGGATGCTTCACGCGGTGGAACTCAGCTTGGTAATTTTGGCTTGTTCAATCATCTCCGCTCTGGCAGGAGTTCCTGGAATTGCCGAAAAGTGGATGATTTGGATTCTATTGCCAGCAACCGTCTTGGTTAATGTTGGTCATTTCATCGCGAACATGGCGTCCACACGGCTTAAAGCTAGTTAGTTCGAAGGGAGGAAGAAGATGTCTGAAAAAGAATTACCTCGCGTCGGTGTCGTAGTGCTGACAATGGGAAATCGCCCCGCAGAGTTGCGGCGTGCTTTGGACTCCCTACTTGCCCAGGAGTCAGTACAGATTGACGCCGTGGTCGTTGGCAATGGTTGGGACCCTGTTGATATCCCTTCATCCATAAAGACGCATTTCCTTCCGGAGAACCTTGGAATTCCTGCGGGCCGCAATGCCGGTGTGAGTCTAGTTGAAGGCGAATTTCTCTGCTTTCTCGATGATGACTCTTGGTTCCTTGACGATGACTTTTTGATTACCTCAGTTGAGCGCTTCAAGAGCTATCCGAAGATGGGATTGCTGCAGCCGCGTATTACCGATCCGAAATCTTTCGAGAATGATCCCACCCGTTGGATCCCTCGCTTGAATAAGCGCACGGCAGAAGAACCAAGCAAGGTTTTCCACGTGGGGGAGACCTGCTTGGTCAGCCCTCGCGCGCTATTTGACCAAACTGGGGGCTGGGCCGCCGGTTTCTGGTACGCACATGAGGGAATCGAACTAGCTTGGCGCATCTGGGACACCGGACACTATGTTTGGTATGCCGGAGACATGAGGATCGGCCATCCAGTGGTTGACCCGCGTCGCCACGACGAGTTTTACCGGCTCAACGCACGAAACAGGGTATGGCTGGCACGTCGAAATCTGCCGGCTCCCTTGTGCTGGATCTATCCAACTTCATGGCTCTTGGTTGAGTGCCTCAGGATGAGGAAAAATCGTTCTGCAGTCAGTCAATATGTGGCTGGTTGGCGCGCTGGCTGGCGTGGAAGCCCCTGGCATCGAGAAGCTCGGCCTAAGCTTAGATGGTCAACCGTGCTTAGAATGACTATGGCGGGAAGACCACCAGTACTTTAAAACTTATGGCGAGCGACATAGCTCGCCACTATAACTATGCACCAGCTAAATGGCGCGGAGGTAAACATGACTAAAACAGTTCTCACTTACGGAACCTTCGACTTGTTCCATATTGGACACCTGAATATTCTCAAGCGCCTGAAGGAAAAAGGTGACCGACTCGTCGTCGGCGTATCAACTGATGAATTCAATGCGATCAAGGGCAAGAAGCCCGTTGTTCCGTTTGCGCAGCGTCTAGAAATCGTCCAAGCCATCAAGTATGTTGATTTGGCGATCCCGGAAGAGAACTGGGAGCAGAAGCGTTTGGACATCAAAAAATATGATGCGAAGGTCTTTGGCATCGGCGAAGACTGGAAGGGCAAATTTGATGACCTGGGCGACGAAGTAGAAGTAGTCTACTTGCCGCGCACCGCCGGGATCTCGACTACCGAGATGAAACGCGTATTGAGCGAATTCGATGAGCGGCATGTTGAATCATTGAAAAATACCTTGGACTCGTTGAGCCAAATCGTTAAGGAACTGAGCTAGTCGGAGTGAGTGGTTTTCTCCCCGAGGAAGATGCCCCAAGAAGCGATTGATTGCCCGGAATGCTGTCGCTTGGCAACCGGCTACATCGATTAGTCACAGAGCATTCCTAATGACTCGGCTTGTATCCGCAGAAAGTCCGGAACTGCTTGGCTGCTCCGCATTCCGAATATTTCCTTGACTGCTTCGCTCACCGGCACGAGGCGGGCTGAAAGTCACGTCGTGATTTGAATAGAACCCGTACGACGAGTTTTTCGGGTCGGGTTTATGCCACAGACCCGGCCATAAGTTTTGCGAAACCCACGACAAATGTTCATGGAGCAGTTCGAACGCTTGGACTTCTACGGGGCAGACTTGGATAAAACTATCAGGGAATACTAGGCGATTACGCCCGGATGTTCTCGCCGCTGCGGACCCAGCAATCCATAGAATGGGTACGGACTATTAAGTTGACCAAGAATCGGGAGAGTCGTGGAATTCGCTGGATGGCGTGGCAGACTAGGCAGGATCCTGCCGTCGGCACTGCTGCGCAAGATCCTAGCTTCCCAGCAATCCGGGGATTTACCGCCATTGGCTTCTATATCCAACGTGCGTTCTGAGAATGAAGATGCAGTAAGGGCCGTCGCCGATCGGCTGGGCATAAACTACTCTTGGGATCAAAATTCCACTAGCTACGTCACGAACCAAGACTCTTGGCGCGTGTTGGAAGCAGAGCTCCAACTGGCTGGAATGTTCTGCTACCCCATCACGGAGCTTGGTTCATACGCAGCTTCCAGCTCTTGGGCAGTGGGTCTCTCGCGGCTCGATTCTCGTTCCCAAGGCACCGGAGCGAGATGGAATGTATTTCCGGGAGAAATAGAACCAACGCACGATGCCTTGGACTTTGTCGGCCCCATCGATGTGGTCTACACCTGGGTAGATGCCGACGACCCGACTTGGCGGACCGAGTATCGGCAGGCACTGTTGGAGGAACAGGGCGAACTCGAATCAAGTGCGGCGGACTTAGGGCGATTCGTTTCTCATGATGAGCTCCGGTATTCGCTGCGTTCGCTGGAAATGCATCTTCCCTGGGTCAACAACATATATCTGGTTACTGCTGCTCAAGTGCCCGAGTGGCTTGTAGCTGAGCACCCAAAACTCACAGTGGTTGACCACGCAGAGATCTTCGACCCACATTGCCTGCCAACGTTCAACTCTCATGCCATCGAATCGCGGTTATCGTTCATCTCGGGCCTCAGCGAACATTTTATTTACGTCAATGATGATGTCTTCTTCGGGCAACCGCTTTCGCCCCACACCTTCTTCGGACCGACTGGGCAAGCGAAGTTCTCCCTGGCTCAAGGGCACTTTGCGGATGCCGCAGAGGCAGAACTTCCAGTCAACGTGGCTGCGGCAAATAATCGCGAGCTCGTAGTTTCGTCCTACGGACGCACTACCTCGCGTAAATTTAAGCACATCGCGCACCCCCAGCGACTCAGCGTTCACCGGCTAGCCCATGAAATATTTGAAGAAGAGCTGGCCGCGACGGCAATGAACAAATTTCGAAACCCCGCCGATATTTCTCTGCCGTCGTCGCTTGCGCATCAGCTAGCTGCCCGGACCGGTCACGGATACCCTGCAGAATTCGACTACGCTTACTTAGATATAGGCAGCCCTAGTCTTTCAGTGCAGGCGCTTCGGCTAGCCCGGCGTAAACCGCCGCAAATGTTCTGCCTGAATGAAGTCCGGCAGCCAACAGACATCCGGCAGCGAGCGCGCGTGGTGAAGCAGTTGCTCGAAGTCCTGTATCCGTATCGTTCTTCATTCGAAAAATAGGTTCTGGCCGCAACGCCAGCATCTGAAAGTTAGTGACGCACAATTTTAAGGAATATCGTCAGTGGTTCTTAAGAAGCTTTCCGCACAAACGCTGGTCCAGTCGCTCGTCAGCGATGTCCGCGGCCAGCGACTGAAAAGGAAGTCATTCCGCTACTACGCTGGTCATCACGCGCTAGGCCTGGAATCACGCGACGGTGCCCTGCTCGTGGACGCGGGCCTGGACTACGCTCCCTCCGGCGTCTCGGTGCTGCATGGCCGGACCCTCGTGTTCAACACGCCCACGGATAACGAGGAGCACGCAGATACCGGACGGATCACTGCCAAAGCAAAGATCGAGCTAGCAGCACTGCTTGATGCATGGGAAGACTACCGCGCCCAGAAAGCTGCAGAGGCGGGGAACACCGTCCCGGATGATGACGACGTTGCGGTATCCGAAGAGTCCGCAGTGGACGACGAGGGTCTTCCCGCGGGCACCGTACGCTTGGCATTCAGCTTCAACTGCCTCTTTGAAGATTTGCCAACCGGGATCGCCTGGGTACAGCTAGAACCCAATGGCGAGTTGTTGCGCCGCAAGGAAGTCAAGGATCTTCTCGCCGAGGAAGCGTTGGTCCTCGACGGACCGGTGATCGCGCACCGCATTATGGGAAGGTTCGAAAAGACCGAACTGCGCAGTGCCGCTCACTTCCATGCGGGAGAACGCAGCGCCGGCGTCTACGTGAACAAACGCGCCGAGGTTTCCATCGGGTTGAACCGCGATGTTTCGCACTCCTACCGGATTCGAACCGACAAGACGCAAGTCCATGAGGGAGTTTTCAGCCTTGCCGGGATTCTTGACACGCAAACCGATCGGCTGACCGGGGCGCACTTGAGCATTGTCGGGCGCCGCTCCCAACTGGTTTTCGAGTCGCCCGTGGAATTGGCATTGGACGATGCTCTTGCGGACCGCCGGTTTGGCAAGGCTACGTACTCTTGGCAGACTTCTCTGGACTTCTCCAAAGAAGACTGGTCTTTGATCGACCGGGGTGACAACTACGATGTCTACTTGATGGTCACCTCCGTGGGAAGCGACGAACCACGTCGCATCCGTGTCACCAGAACCCCGTTCGTGGTCCGTTCAACCACCCGTGCCGGTGCAGTACAGGTGGGGAACCAGACGCTGGCAATCTCGCCGTACTTCACCTTCAAGGCCAAATCCACGTCCTTGACTCTAGAAGTCTTCGACAAGGAGGCCTTCGCGGTCCTGGCCGATTCAAAGGCGCGGCATTTCCCGATTCTTGAGGCCGGGCGCAAGCCCATCTGGATTGTCGGAGAGCTGTCCTACAAAGCTCAAGACAATGGGCTTCATCTGTTCCGCTATTTGCGTGCCGAGCGCAAGGACATCGATGCCTACTATGTCATTGACGAGAATGCCCCGGATCTGCGCAACTTCGACTCGATGGATCATGTAGTGTTCCATGGCAGCAAAGAGCACTTCGAGTTGGCCATTAGAGCATCCCGATTTGTCGGCACCCACCATGCGGACTATCTGTACCCCACCCGTCACCAAAGCTTCTCGTCCCGAACCCGCGCGACCCGAGTCTTCCTCCAGCACGGTGTCATGGGCACCAAATGGATGGTGCCCAACTACGGAAAGAACTCCCCGGGCTTCACCACGGACTTGTTCATGGTGTCCTCCGAGCGCGAAAAGCAGTACATCGTCTCGGACTTCCTGTATTCCGCGGAAGATGTCAAAGTCACGGGCCTGTCGAGGTTCGACTCCCTGCTTGCCGAAGATATTCCAACCAACCAGAACATGCTGCTGATCATTCCCACCTGGCGGGATTGGCTGCAGAACGAGGAAGCATTCCTCGAATCAGAGTACTTGCAGCAGTGGAAGGATCTGCTCTCGTCTCCGGAACTCGCGGCATTGGCTGCCGAGCATTCGCTGGAGGTTGTCTTCAGCCTGCACCCGAATATGCAGCACTTCCGCGAGCATTTCAAGGATACTCCCGCGCGACTGATCGTTCAGGGCGAAGTCGATGTCCAGGAACTGATCAAAACTGCTGCGGTGATGGTTACCGATTACTCCTCGGTGGCTTTCGACTTCAGCTTCCTGCACAAACCGGTGCACTACTTCCAATTCGACCGTGCGCGCTTCCTGGGCAGGCAAGGCTCGCATCTTGACCTGGATGCCGAGCTGCCGGGGCGTATCGCGTTTGACAGCGCTACCCTCCTGCAGGATCTTGCGCAGACGATGGACCGCGACAAGGCCATGGAGGCCGAATACGTCCTGCGAGCAGACGCCTTCATGACCCACCGGGACCAACGTAACAGCCAGCGCGTTACCGCTGAGATCGAGCAGGCCGCGTTGCGCCGCCGTGCACAGGACGGATGGAAGGCTGAACTGCCCGAGAAGCTCATGCGCCGATTCCGGAAGGACAAGCGCTACTTCTCGGTCATGCGCGCCCTGTTCAAGGCGGTGTCGCGCACGCCGGCCGACGATAACCTGATTGTTTTCGAGTCGGGTCTGGGCAAGCAATACGGCGACTCTCCGCGGTACATCTATGAGGAACTGGTTCGCAGCGGCGATACCCGTAAAAAGGTCTGGATCTATTCGGGTGCTCATCGCTTCACCGATTCCAACACGATCACCATCAAACGGCTCTCTCCCGAGTACTTCTGGTACTTGGCGAGGGCTAAATACTGGGTGAGCAACCAGAGCTTCCCGCACTACCTGCGCCGTCGCAAGGATGGCATCTTCTTGCAGACCTGGCACGGAACGCCGCTGAAGCATATGGCCCTGGATATCGAGGAGATCCATGGCCGCGATGAGGGATATGTCCAGCGTGTGCTCAATGCAACCAAGCAGTGGTCCCACCTCATCTCGCCGTCGCAGTACACCACCGAGATCATGAAATCGGCGTATTCATTCTCAGGGATCGCCGCCGAACTTGGCTATCCGCGCAACGACATTCTCATGTCCATCGACGCACCAGCCAGGGAGGCAAAGATTCGTGAAGGGCTCGGTCTTGCACCGGGAGCGCAAACCATCCTCTATGCGCCCACCTTCCGAGATGACGCAGGAACGGGCCGCGGTCGATTCCGCTTCGAACTTCCCATGGATCTGGAGGAATTTGACCGGCGCTTCGGTGCGGACACCGTGCTGCTGCTGCGCATGCACGTGCTCGTCTCCAACGCGATCAGCATTCCGGAAGAGCTCCAAACGCGGATCATGGATGTCTCGAGCTACGCGGACATCCAGGAGCTGTACCTGGCGGCAGACGTTCTGATCACGGACTATTCATCTGTGTTCTTCGACTATTCCCTGCTGCGTCGACCGATCGTTTTCTACGCCTATGACTTGGAAAATTATCGGGATAACCTTCGCGGGTTCTATCTGGATTACCAGAAAGAAATGCCTGGCCCGATTGTCGAGACCGAAACGGAGCTGTGGGATACGGTGCAGCGAGCTCTGGATGGCAAGGACATTGGGGGAGTGGACCGTGAGAGCTTCATTGCCCGTTTCGCGCCACACGACGACGGATCAGCCTCACAGCGCGTCGTTGAACGCTTCTTCCCACGCAGTTCATAGCTAGTCAGTAAAGCCCGGCATTGATCTATCGATGCCGGGCTTTACTGCGAAGGGCGGCCAACACGGCTGAAATATAGCTGATTGTCCGGGTAAATAGGGAAGAATCATCAGGTAGCTCGCGAGCCACCGATGGACAGCCTGCGTGATCCAGCGCGGACCGATGGTTTTAAGGAACATTGTGAATAGATTTAGTACCCGCGTCATCCTAGGAATTGGACGACGTATCGAACATCGCGGCAAATTCCGCCTTGCCGCAATATTCTATGAACGGGCGCTGGCAACGAAACTCCTGAAATCCGACGAAATTCGTTTCCGGCTGGGATTCTGTCAGTTCAAGATGAAAAAGTATTCCTTGGCCATGGTTAATATGGAATCCGCCATTGCCCACCAACCCCACCGCTTCGGCTGGATTCAAGCCCTTGCCATGAACATGCAGCGGATGAAAAAGTTCGACCGCGCCCTGGAGCTGTTCGCGGCGGCTTGCGCTGGACAACCGCAAAATATTCGGTGGCACACCCGTTACGCCAAGTGCGCGGTTGCTGCCCGCAAGAAGGATCTTGCCGGGTCAATATTAGAGAATCTCGTCGTCAGGTTCCCCTCCGAGCCTTCGAGCTCCGCTTCCCTCGCAGATCATCTGCTTCAAACCGGGCAGCGGTGGCGTGAGCTCGAAGTACGCCAGGCATACGCCCCGGTGCACGAGCATGAAGCCAAGTGGATGCTGCTCACCGGCCAGGCGGCACAATTCATGGCTCGGTTCGAAATATCCCGAGACTATTTCCAGCAGGCCACGGCCCTGGATCCGGAGTATTCCAAGGCCTGGTATGGCCTAGCTCGTGCCTACGAGGAACTAGGCGAATACGAGAACGCACAACGAGCCGACGCCCAAGCCGTGCTCACCAGCAATGACGAACAAATATCGACGCTAGGTGTCGGACGGTTGCACGAACGAGCAAACGACTGGGTGCGAGCCTCGGAATCCTACCGGGAAGCGTTGGCCGTCTCCAGCAGCCCGGGGACGAGGCAAGGACTCAACTATCGCGCAGGCGAAGTGAACAGCAAACTGTTCAATCTCGAAGCGGCAGCCAAGTACTTCGGCGAAGCTCGGGCAACCGCCACGACAGTAGAGGAGCAGGTATTATCGGCATACGCCCAAGCCCGGGTCTACGCCCGTGTCGGCAATTCCGCCGGTGCCGCGGATACCTACTCGAGCTTTGTCGAATTGTTGCCGGAGCAAAGCCGTGTGGAAGAACCTGTAGCGCTCTACCGTTATGCCCATGCCCTGCACCGAATGAACGATTATGAACAAGCGGCAAGAGTGTACCTTCGGGCGGCTAGCGCGTGGGGCTACCTCGACGGAACGCTGAAGGTCCCGGCCGCAGCCGGGCCGCGCGCCGCCCACCATATCGACCTAGCACAGGCGGCCGAAGAACGCGGGCAGTGGGATGACGCCGCGGAAGCGTATCGAGATGCGCTATGGCACACCTCTACGACCCAACGGACGTGGCAGGCACGTGCAGGACAAGCGCTAGCCAAGAGCGGTGAGCCGCGAGTTGCCTGCGGCTATTTTGAGAATATGCTGCTCTTCACCGAGATTTCGGTGGCAGGTCTAGGAACCGCACTCAAGGGCGTGGGGCGGCACCGGGGCGCCTTATACATTCACGCGAGCGAACAGCTTCCGCTGGATGAGAAGCTGGTGCTTTTTGAGTCTTCTCATGGAAAAAACGTGCATTGCCACCCTCTGGCCATTTACCAGGCCATGCGCCAAGACGAACGCTTCGACGGGTTCCGCTACGCGTGGGTCTACAACGACCACAACGAGGTCCCTGCGCAGCTTTCGGAAGATCTGGATGTAGCGATTATCAAGCAACACTCGGATGCTTATATCCGGGTGCTGGGAACCGCTAAATTCCTGGTGAATAACGCTACCTTCCCGGCATATTACTCAAGGCGCGAGGGGCAGCAAGTCCTGAATACCTGGCATGGCACCCCGCTGAAATTCATGGGAAAGCTCGTCAAGGGCGCCGTTGGAGAACATAGAAATGTGCAGCGCAACTTCCTGCACACCACACACCTGATGGTGCCGAACCGGCACACGCTGAAGACGCTGTCGCAGGATCACGACCTGGACGGGATGTTCCCGGCTACCGTGGCACTGACCGGCAGCCCACGTGTTGACTCGATGGTGAACCTCAGCGCGCAGCGCCGTGCAGAAATACTCACCGAGCTGGGGATTGATCCGCAGAACCATGAACCTGTCGTGCTCTTTGCCCCCACCTGGCGCGGACAGCTCAATGACCGAAGCTATAACGTGGATTCGTTGGTGACGGACGTAGCCAAAATGGCGCGCGGCGACCACCAGATGCTGTTCCGCGCGCACCGCTTCGCCGAACAGCTCATTGGCGACGCGCAATTGGACGCCACAGTGGTTCCGGCATCGATTGATACCAACGAACTTCTAGCCGTTGTCGACGTGCTGATCACAGACTATTCATCGATTTTCTATGATTTTCTCCCGGCGCGAAAGCCCGTACTCTTCTACACCCCGGACTTCGAAGCCTATGATGCCGAACGCGGGCTGTATTTCGAGCGCGAAAGCTGGCCCGGAGAAGTTAGCGACAACATTGACGATTTGGTCAGCAGCCTGCGCCAGACGCTGGAAGCCACTGCAGGCATCGCGCACCCAAATTTCGAGGAGAATCTTGCAGAGTTCGCTCCGATGGAGGATGGAAACGCGAGCGCACGGGTCATCGAATTCTTCTTCTTTGAAGATCAGGCGCACGTACTCGCCCCAGAGGCCGACACTCGAACCAAACTCCTCTTCTACCAGGGCCCATTCAAGCCCAACGGAATCGCAACTGCTTTCGTGAACCTGATTGGCTCCTTGGATCCCGACAAGTATCTCGTCGCGGTGGCAGTGGACATGAACGCGACGGGTTCCGACCCTGCTGCCATGGAAATCCTCAATTCGCTGCCCAGCCATGTGAAGGTGCTGCCGCGCGCAGGAGCCACGGCGATGTCCGCCGAGGAACGCTGGGTATCTGATTCTTTCCATGCGCAGCGCGGTTTCAGCTCGGCGGAGGCTGAAAATATTCATCTGGGCACCATGGCGCGGGAAATGAACCGCAGCTTCGGCTCCGCTCGCTTTGACATGGCCATCAATTTTGAAGGATATTCACGGTTCTGGGCCGCGCTCTTCGCCGCGGCCCACAGCCACGCAGCTAGCACGAGCATCTACCTTCACAACGATATGGTGGGCGAATGGCTGCTGCGCTTCGGCACCATGCCAGGCTTGTTCGCCACCTACGGGCACTATGACGCCCTCGTTTCGGTGACCGACAGCGTGGGGGAGATCAATCAACGGCAACTAGGTGAACGGTTCGGTATCGACGAATCAAAATTCACCGTCTCGGAAAACCTGCTGGATCTGAACAAGCCTTCGGATTGGGCAGAACTGTCCGAACCGGTGCACGAGTTCAGCGGAGAGGGTTTGACGGTCTTCGCGAATATGGCACGTCTTTCCCCCGAAAAGGGGCAGGCAAAGCTGCTGCACGCATTCGCTCGGGTGCACGCCGCTCATGCAAATACCCGCCTGCTGCTCATCGGCGACGGACCGTTGCGTCTGAGCCTCGAAGAGCAGATAACCGAACTTGGCTTATCCGGCCAAGTAGTTATCACCGGTCTGCTAGCCAACCCGTTCCCGACCTTGAAATCTGCCGATTGTTTCGTCTTCTCCTCGGACTATGAAGGACAAGGACTCGCAATGATTGAGGCGATGATGCTGGGCCTACCGGCAGTCTCCACCGACGTCGTCGGTTCGCGCAGCGTCTTGACCGGAGGATTCGGACTGCTTGTCGAAAATTCCGTCGAGGGATTGGCCGAAGGCATGGAGCGTCATCTCAACGGGTACAAGGCCGAGCTTGAGTTTAATGCCGAACGCTACCAATTGCAGGCGCTAGAACAATTCGAAACTCTGGTGAAAAAGCCAGTGCCTACCGGTTCGCGCCTGGGCTAGGAGTCGAGCAGGGCGAGCGACTCCGTCAGGAACCGCGTCATGCTCGCGCCGGGCGTGATGTCCCCGAAGTACTTCTCAATGAGGGCATCACGCTCGGCATCCTTGGTTTCCAGCGCTTCACGGACTAGACCTGCAGTGTGCGCGGCTTGAACTGAGCTTAGGCCCGGTAGCTGTTCCAATGCGGGGGAGTCGGCCACGACAGCCTCCGAGGACACAGGCGTGGTGATGAATATGGGTTTCCCGGTAGCAAAGAAATCGTAGGCTACAGCCGAGATGTCCGTGATGCAGGCGTCCGCCTTATGCCATTGCCATCCCCAATGCGCGGTGTCGTCAAAGAGCAACCGTCCAGTTGATCTTGAATTCGCCGAGTTGAGTTTTTCCCGGATCTTGGCAACGTCCGCGCCGTATTGTTCAACGTTGACCCCGGACCGAGGATGCGGGCGGAAAATGACGTTGAAGCCTCCGTCATTGATCAACGAATCGATGACCTGCACGCCGTGGCTCGATACCGATCCGTAGTTCATTGACGGACGGTCCCCTTCCCAAGTGGGTGCATAGAGCACCGTGGGCAGCGCGCTATTCAGCGCATAGGGAGCCAGATATTCCGCATCAATCTGCGGCCGGCCAACCAATCGGGTTCGCTGCTCGACATCATAGCTACGCAAGTTCAGCGCTAGCCGGTCACGAGCGGCCTGGCCTGCACTGAAAACATAGTCATAGGCTTTGAGCTGGTTAGACCACATATAGGCCTTTTCGCTCTCCCCATGGCAGATGAACACGTGGTTGGGTTCGTTGAAGCGGAGCATCTGGAAGTTGCGGATGTTCTGGTTGATGTAGAACACCACGTTGAGATTCTGGGAATCAACTAATTCTTCGATATCGCCAATTGTGGGTGCAAGATACACGGGAAGCGGGCATTCATCAGACAAGGCCAGCGCGGTACCGGCGTTGCGGGTAATCACCACGACCGGAGCGGACTCGGCCAGGTGCTTCAACGGCTCATACCACTGGCGGATCTGATACGCATTGACCATCGCATCGGCAAAGTACAGTGCCACTCGATACCGTTGCTCACCGGTGGGCTGATGGAATAGGTGACGAGCGTGCCGCTGGACATGAGCGCGCTGCTGGCGGGCGTCCAAACGCATCTTGGCAAATTTAGCTGCACCGGCCAAAACTGGAATCGCGCGCATTTATCCCTCTCATGAACCTCAGAAACTCATGAATCATTCTATGCAAGAGATTATTTCGGGAATTGGTGGACAGGCCAAATGGCAGAAAAATTTCAAATCGTGTGATGATCTGGGCTCATTCGAGCAAAAATCGCGGAATTGGGCCCCTTCTTGTCTCGATGCGAGAGGAAGGTGCGATATTGTGTGTTTAGTGCAACATTGATTCTATGCCGTTTGAAGCGTTCCTGGTTTGGGAACTGAGCTTCAATCAAGCTAAGATGAAATGTCGGACTATGTTTTTATAGGAGTCATCATTAGCGATAAGCGTTCTGATCGATCGTCACATGGCGCACTCGATCGCAACTCGCCATTGGTTATATCAGCCATGGACCTTGGCCGAGCGCCAGGTTCCATGAAGGCTCTTAACGAACAAGTTCCGGCACCCGCTGATGTGGGTAACGCACTCATTGGTATTCGTGGAGGATCTGAGATTTCCTTAGATCTTCGCCTCGAAGCTGTGCACGAGGGAATTTTGGTATCCGGCATTGCCACGGTGGAAATCGCTGGCGAATGTGGACGGTGCCTTGCGCCTATCGGGTTCAACTACGGGGCTGATATTCAGGAACTCTTCTACTATGAAGAGAGCGATGAATTCGAAGAAGATGATGATGTAGATCAGTATTGGGTTGTCGGTGACTATATTGACATCGATCCGGTATTGCGGAACGCAGTGGGCACAGCCCTACCGTTCCAGCCGGTATGCCGGGATAATTGTTTGGGCCTCTGCAATGAATGCGGAGTCAGCCTCAACGATGAACCTGAGCACCACCACGAGGTAGTAGATCCTCGTTGGGCAGCGCTTGCGCAGCTGTCCGAGGCCGCCACAGAAGATGTGGCAACAGATAAAACGTCAGACGAGAGAGAAGAGAAGTAGTCGTGGCTGTTCCAAAGCGGAAGATGTCCCGTGCGAATACTCGTGCCCGCCGTTCACAGTGGAAGGCTACCGCACCGAGCTTGGTGAAGACCGTTGAAAACGGCCGCGTAACCTACAGCCTGCCTCACCAGGCAAAGGTTGTCACTGACTCAGCAGGTACCGAGTTGTTCCTTGAATACAAGGGTCGCAAGGTCGCAGACGTCTAAGACATGTCTTCTAAAGAAGAACTTTTGAAGCGTCTCGGAATCGACATCGATTCCGAGACGCTTCATCTTTCGTTGACCCACCGTTCGTACTCATACGAAAACGGTGGCATACCCACTAATGAGCGCCTAGAGTTTCTTGGCGACTCCATCTTGGGCTTTAGCGTTGCAGAGCACCTCTATAAGACGTGCCCCGATCTCCCTGAAGGCGATCTCGCAAAGCTGCGTGCCGCAGTAGTCAGTACCCGCGCCTTGGCTGATATTGCCCGAGGCCTCGAACTTGGCCAGCACATTCTCCTGGGCCGCGGCGAAAGCCAGTCCAACGGTGCTAACAAGTCTTCCATCCTCGCAGACACCGTAGAGGCCCTTATCGGCGCCGTCTATCTGGTGCACGGCATGGATGAAGCGCGTGACATGGTGATGCGCCTCGTCGGCCCGCTGCTTTCCGACCCGCAACTGCTCGGTGCTGCCACCGACTGGAAAACCGTCATCCAAGAAGAAGTCGCCGCCGCCAAAAACGGTGAAATGCGCTATGCGGTTACCGGATCCGGCCCTGACCATGCTCGCTCATACGTAGCGGAACTGCTCATTGGCGATAAGCTGCACGGCAAAGGCACCGGTCCGTCGAAAAAGGAAGCCGAGCAAGAAGCCGCGCGGAACACCTGGAAGATGCTTCACCCCGGTGAAGATCTCCCGAAACACTAGGGCACGGATATGCCTGAGCTGCCAGAGGTAGAAGTTGTCCGTGAAGGACTAGATAAATGGATTCGCGCGCGATTGATCGAATCTGCCCAGGTCCTGGACCCACGGTCCGTTCGGCGGCATGCCGACGGTGTGCGCGATTTCGAAGAAACCCTGGCCGGATGCACCCTGGCTTCGGTGGTACGTCGGGGCAAGTTTCTCTGGATGGACCTCGAAGGCCTTTCTGCGCCGGCAGCCTTAGTGGCGCATCTTGGAATGAGCGGTCAGCTCCTGGTCGAAGAGCCAGATGCGCCGGATGAAAAGCACCTGAAGGTCCGGTTGTCGCTCAGCGAACGCAGCGACGCACCATCCGAGCTGCGCTTCGTCGACCAGCGAATTTTTGGCGGGATGTTCCTGTCCCCGCTGGTGCCGACCGTGGATGGGCATCCAGGCGGTGCAGGCAGCGATAAACCGTGTATTGCACAAGCCGCCGCGCATATAGCCCGAGATGTCTTGGACCCCTACAGGGACACTGATTCGCTTTATCTTTCGCTGCGTAAACGCACCACCGATCTGAAGAGGGCGATTCTTGACCAGACGGTGATCTCCGGGGTTGGAAATATCTACGCCGACGAGGCGCTTTGGCAGGCAGGACTATCGGGACTCCGTAACACCGCGACCATCAGGCGCCCAGAGGTCGAACGCCTGGACGCGGCACTGATCGATGTGATGTCCCGTGCGCTTGACGCCGGAGGGACAAGCTTCGATTCCCTATACGTCAATGTCAACGGCGCTAGTGGCTACTTTTCCCGTTCCCTGAACGCCTACGGTCGCGAGGGCAAGACCTGCCAACGCTGCGCCGGAAACGGACGAGAATCGGTGATCCGCCGAGATCCTTTCATGGGACGCTCCTCGTACAGCTGCCCTGTATGTCAGCCGCGGCCTCGGCGGCGCCGATAACCTATCTGCGAATTACTGGGTAAATTCGCTAAGTACTTTTTCGTTGAATGGCGCCCATGCGTCCACGGCCCATTGCCCGAATGGTTTATCGGTCAAAGCCACGCAAGCAATCCGATTCTCTGGATCAACCCACAGGAACGTACCTGATTGTCCGAAGTGTCCAATGGTCGTTGCCGGGTGGCTTGGGCCGGTCCAGTGCGGATTCTTGGTGGAGCGGATTTCGAAGCCCAAGCCCCAATCATTCGGATTCTGCCTTCCGTATCCGGGCAGGATGCCGGCCAGGTTTTCAAAGTGGACGCTGGTCGCATCGGCCATGGTCTGCGGAGCCAGCAACGTTGGATTGAGCAATTCTGCTGCGAACAACGCAAGATCGGACGCGGTCGACCTGCCGTCCTTGGCGCAGCTTCCGGCAATCTCGGTATTGCTCATTCCGAGTGGCGTGAAGACGGCTTCCCGGGCGTATTCCGAAATGCTCATGCCGGTTTCGCGTTCCAGATGCTCCGCCAGTACCTCAAAGCCGGTGTTCGAATAGCCTCGTTTGGTTCCCACGGCAAAACGGATGGTGGTCGAGTCGAAGTCGTAGCCGGCCGTGTGCGCCAGCAGATGGTGAACCGTGGAACCTTCCGGGCCGGCAGGATCTTCCAACGTTATTGCTTCTTCTTCGAGGGCGATGAGGAACGCGTAGGTGCTCAGTAGTTTCGTCACGGAGGCTAAAGGATATACGCGCTGCATGTCGCCGTGCTGGTCGGATATCGAACCATCTCCATGGACCACGACCGATACCGCGTTATCTGCCGGCCACTGTTCGATCTCGGCTAAGACGCTCATGATTTGACCAATCCCTCAATATTCGTTCTCGTGAAAGCGAGCGGGAAACACCCAATCGAGGCATCGCTTCGCTAGAATTACGAGCAAGGATTGGATGGATTTCCCTAGCCAACCATAGCGACACAACGCCAAACATAGGAACTTTACGCCGTGCATCTGAAGACTCTCACCGTTCGCGGATTCAAGTCTTTTGCCTCGGCGACCACCTTTGAATTCGAGCCCGGCGTCACCGCCGTGGTCGGCCCCAACGGTTCAGGGAAGTCCAATGTGGTGGATGCACTGGCTTGGGTGATGGGGGAGCAAGGGGCCAAGACCCTGCGTGGCGGCAAGATGGAAGACGTCATCTTCGCAGGCACCTCCGGACGCGCACCGTTGGGCCGTGCCCATGTGTCGCTGACCATCGATAACGCCGACGGCAAGCTTCCCATCGATTATGCGGAAGTCACCATTTCACGGACCCTCTTTCGCGCCGGCGGATCCGAATATGCTATCAATGGCTCGTCGTGCAGATTGCTGGATATCCAAGAACTGCTCTCGGACTCCGGTCTGGGCCGAGAAATGCACGTCATTGTCGGCCAGGGCCAGCTGGATAGAATCTTGCACGCCACGGCCGAAGACCGCCGCGGATTCATCGAAGAAGCCGCGGGCGTGCTCAAGCACCGCAGGCGCAAGGAGAAGACCCTCCGCAAGCTTCAGGGCATGCAGGGCAACCTGGACCGCCTTGAGGACCTGAATTCGGAGGTGCGCCGGCAGCTGGCGCCGCTGGGACGCCAGGCAAAAATAGCGCGCCGTGCGCAGAGTGTGCAGCTCGATGTGCGTGATGCCAAGGCCAGGCTTCTAGCCGATGACCTGGTGTCGCTGAATAACAAGTTGGCTCAGGACATTGACGACGAGACCAAGATCCAAGCTCGCCAGCAAGACACCAACCTCAAGCTGGAACATGTGAAGAAGCATGTGGCCAAGCTGAGCGGAGAAATGGAACTGCTGGCGCCACGGCTCGGCCTGATCAACGATTCATGGGTAGCACTGACTACCCAGTCCGAGCGGTTCCGGTCCCTGGCCGCCTTGGCACATGAGCGCGGGAAGCTGTTGGAAGGCAACCAGGCGCACTTCGACTCGAGCCGCGACCCGGACAGGCTGGAATCCCAAGCGGAGCGCTTAGCCGAAGAGCTGGCAGAGCTCGAGGAGTCGGTCGAAGACCGGCACGAAATCCTGGCCGAAGCAATCGAAGCCAAGGAACTGGCCGAGGAGCAATCGCGGGCCGAACAGCAGCGGATGGCCGCGCTGCTGCGCGCGGCCGCCGACCGCCGCGAAGGCATGTCGCGCCTGGCCTCCCAGGTAGCCTCGGCGCGCAGCCGTGTGGATGTCACGCGAGCAGAGATTGCGCGATTGGAAGACGGGCTGCGCTCCTTTGACGCGGATCTCGACGCGGACGCGAAGTCGCATGCCGAGCTGTCGGTGGACCTAGAACATCGCCTGGCCATGGAATCCGCGTTGAACGACGAATTCGACCGCGCGGAAAAGGACTACGCCCTGCACACCAAGGCACAGTCCGAGGCCGCCGCGCAGGAACGCGCACTGTCGGTCCAGATTTCCGGACTGAAGGCCCGCCTTGATGCGTTGCAACTCAACACCAAACGCGACGATCATTCCGAAAGGATGATCCAGCAGGCTCCGGAGGCGATCCTGGGCCGGCTCGGCGAGCTGATATCGGTGACTCCCGGATATGAGCAGGCAATTTCTGCAATCCTGCGCGAATCGGCAGAATCCCTGGTCACCCGGGATCAAGCGTCGGCGCTGCAGCTGCTTCAGGCCATCGGCTCGGACGAAGCCACGCATGCGAGCTTCGTCCATGCCTCGGCAACTCATATAAGCACCCCGACGCCAGAGTCTGCGGCGATTGCCGCCCGGGACGTTGTCGCTGCGGGCCCGGAGCTCGGCAATCTCCTGGACGCGCTGTTTGCGCATCACTACGTCGTGGAGGATCTCGCCGAAGCCGCAGCCCTGCTGCAGGTCGACCCACTCGCTCAGCTCACGACCCTGGAAGGCACCACGGTCTCCGCGCTGCGCAGCTCCGTGGGGGACTCGGCCGGTGCTTCGCTCATTGCCCAACAGGCTCTGGTGGAGCAGACGGCCTCCGAGCTGGCCACCGCCCAGCGTGAGCTGGAAGACTGCGAATCCAGCCTGGCAGCCCGGGCCCCGGTGCTCTCCGAGGCGCAACTGGCGTACGAGGACGCCCAAGGTGCGCTGGCCGAGTCGGATGCCAGCATCGATGAGATCTCCAGCTACCTGGCCAAGCTGGGGCAGAAGCTGCGCACCGCACGCACCGACAAGGACACCTTGCACCAGCGGGTTCTGGCGACCCGGGAAAAGCTTGAGCTCGAGCAAGAGTCCCTGGAAGAAATCACCGAACGCATGGAGATGGCTTCCGAAGACCAGGAGGAAGACGCGGTAGATGATGCCGGGCGGGCGGCCTTGGCAGATGCCGCCTCCTCGGCCCGCCAGCGCGAACTCGAAGCACGCCTTGCCCTGCGCAGCAGCGAGGAACGCGTCAGCGCCCTGCGCTCGCGCGTAGAGGGGCTGCGCCGGACCGCCGCAGCCGAGCGCACCCACCGCGAGGTGGCCGCCCGCCGAGCCGAGGAACGCCGGGCGCAAGCGGCCAACGCGCAACGCGTAGCGCAAGCCGCCGAACGCGTCTTGCAGTTCATCGAGGTTTCGGTGGGCCTGGCGGCCCAGGAACGCGAAGAGCTGACCGGCAAGCAGCATGAGCTGGACCAGCTGATTTCCAGCCAGCGGGTCGAAGCCGAGCAATTGACCGCGGAACTCGCCCGCCTTTCCGATGCGGTGCACCGCGACGAAATGGCGCGCGCCGAACTGCGCATGCGCATCGAGGCCTTGGAGAGCAAGTCCTTGGAAGATCTGGGGCTCTCCCCGGATCACCTGATCGCCAACTTCGGTCCGGACCAGCTGATTCCCGAAGAAGCGGACCCCGATGACAAATGGGCCGAGCTTCGCCAAAACGTGGATGAAGAAGGCAACCTCCTGGGGACCAAGCCCTTTGACCGCGTGGAGCAGGAAAAACGGCTGAAAAAGGCCGTGCGCGACCTCGCCGCCCTGGGCAAGGTCAACCCGCTGGCATTGGAGGAATTTGCGGCCCTTGAAGAGCGGCATAAATTCCTCAGCGGACAGCTGGAGGATCTGAAGAAGTCGCGAAGCGATCTGCAGCAGATCATCAAGGATGTAGATGCACATGTGGAACGCGTCTTCACCGAGGCCTATAACGACACCGCGGTGCAGTTCAAAAGAATCTTCGAACGTCTTTTCCCCGGGGGAGAGGGCCAGCTGGTGCTCACCGATCCGGAGAACATGCTCACCACCGGCATCGAAGTCGAGGCGCGACCGGCAGGCAAGAAGATCAAGCGGCTCTCCCTGCTCTCCGGCGGCGAACGCTCGCTGACCGCCGTGGCGCTGCTGGTAGCGATCTTCAAGGCTCGCCCCTCGCCCTTCTATGTGATGGACGAGGTTGAGGCCGCACTCGATGACGTGAATCTGGGGCGCCTGATCACCGTCTTCGAGGAGCTCCGGGAAGCTTCACAGCTCATCGTCATCACGCACCAGAAGAAGACCATGGAAGTTGCCGACGCGCTCTACGGGGTGACCATGCGCGGAGACGGTGTCTCCACGGTGATCAGCCAGAAGATGGCTCGGTCCCAGCCCGTTTAGCATCTATTTCACGTCTGTCGATATACTGGTCACAGGCCATCTGGTCGAATTCAGTGACAAATGATTATGCGGGTGTTCCATGGCATTGTTCAGTAATCGCAAACGGGACAAAACCGTTGTTCCTCCGGCTGCGGATGATTCGAAAAACGCTGGCCTGGAAGCACAACCCGGGACGGCGCCGCTGATCAGCGTGATCATCCCGGTCTACAACTCGATGCCCTATCTCACCGAGCTGCTGAATTCGCTGGAGACCCAAGATCTGGCAGCTGAGAAGTTCGAAGTCATCGCAGTGAACGACGGATCTACGGACTTCGGTGATGAAATTCTTGATATCTACGCCAAGCGGAACGCCAACTTCCGCATCATCCATCAGGAAAACAGCGGCTGGCCCGGCAAACCGCGAAACGTCGGCATCGACCATGCCCGGGGCGACTACGTCTTCTTCTGCGACGCCGATGACCGCTTGGGTTCCGAAGCACTGCGGCGGATGACCAGCTACGCCACCACCCATGACCTCGACATCCTCATACCGCGGATGGTCGGAATCGGCGGGCGCCGTGTCCAGCAAGGATTCTTCGCCAAGACGCGCCCGGAGATCTCCCTCGAATTCGTGCTGGCCTCACTGTCCCCGCAGAAGATGATTCGCCGCCGGCTCATCGAGCAGCACCAGATACGCTTCCGCGAAGACAAGGTGCGCCTGGAGGACGGCATGGCGATGGTCCAGGCCTATGTGGCGGCCGAACGCATCAGCATCCTCGCCGACTACGACTACTACGAGATTCGGCTGCGCTCCGATGGGCAGAATATCAGCGTGGGGAAAATCGACCCGGCCGGCTACGTCGCTTCGCTCAGCCACATAGCCCGGACCGTACGCAACCACACCCAGCAGGATGCCGCCTATACCCGGCGCCTGATGGCAGGACTATTCACGCGCAAGGCCCTGTCCTTCTACGAAGGGCGGCGCTTCATGAAATACACGCCCGAGGCACGCCAAGCCTGGGTGGATCATCACCGCAAATACCTCGACGAGTTCATCGCCACCGACCGCGAGACGGTATTCAATCCTGCGCGGCTGGTCAAGGTCGAGCTCATCGCCCGCGGAGACCTGGCAGCTCTGGAACGCCTGGCAACCGGTGAAATCGAGGCCACCGCCAACCCCGTGGTGGAGAAGATCCGTGCCGCCGATTCCACTCTCGAGGTCGTGTTGACCTCACCGGCCGGAGCCCCGGTGCCCAAGGCCCTGCTGTTCGAAGACCGCGAGTCAAAAACAACCGTGAACGCCGAACTGGTGGCGACCGCTTCCCATACGTACGTCGCGAAGTTCGCGCACCACGCGCTGATAGCGCAGATCCCGCGCTTGGGCAATGCACTTGTCCACTACTCCGAGACGGACCGCCGCCGGATCAGCCTCCCGGAGGAAGCCGGAGAAGTGGTCCACGCCGGTGTGCGGGTCTACCGCACCGCCTACGGTTATTTGAGCGTGGATACACGAGAGGCCCAGCGGGGCTAACGCCCGCCGAGCCTCTCGGTACTACCTAGCTAAAATGGTCAGCAGATATTCTGCTGGCCATTTTTCTTATAGGCCACGGTCTCGTCCAGCACCACCGGGCCGCCGAGCAAGACATTGGTCCAGCCCTTCATGGACCGCATGGCGCTGGCCACGGAAGAGGGCATGCAGCTCTTCTTGGTCAACAACAAGGGCGCATCATTGTAAGAAGCAATCACGGCACCGGTGAGCCCGTCCCGGAAATCGTCGGCCGTGGCCACAAACTGGCGCTGCGAGCCCTTAGGCCAGAAGGTCTTGGCAATCAGCGCACTCGTGTCATAGCGCGTAGCCCCTTCGTAGCGAATCACCTTCGCGTTGGGAACCGCATTGCGTACCTGGCGTTCGGCCTTCGCGGAGATGGCGAGCGGGCCGCCGGCCAGATACACGCGCGTTGGCTTCAGGCGCTTGAGTTCGCGAATGGTTGCCGACGGAACCGAGGCTTTCTTGGTCAGCAGCATCGGGGCCTCGCGTCCGGAAGCCACGGCTGCCAGCGACATCGCGTCTTCGAATCGCTCGCCGGTGGCCAGGAACACCTGATTGGAGGTCTTCCAATTCTTGGAAATCAAGGCGCTGGTGTCGTAGAGGTCGTTGCCCCAAATTCGGGTCACCGGGCCGTAGGCCTTAATCTTCTCGACGGTACTCTCGCTGATGGCAATCGGACCGCCCAAGACGACGATGTTCTTTGGCTTCAACCGCTTCAGTTCGGCGGCCACGGAAGAGGGCAAGGAATTCTTCTGCGTCAAGAGCAGCGGCGCATTTTTCAACGAGGCAAGGGGCGAACCGGCGAGGGCGTCGGGGAAGCGTTCGCCGGAGGTGATCACCACGGTGGATGCCGAGGACGGGAAGGTGCGCTTGGAGATCGCCACCGGGGTATCGAACCAGCGGTGCCCGTAGAGGCGTACGGGCTCCAGCCGGGTAGGCCACACATCCGCATTGCCAAGATATGAGGTCACCATCCGGTAAGGGGTGCTGCGCGTGTTCTTGGCGAAGTCACGCAGCGAGGTGAGGTCCCCGTTCCACACATTGGCATCCACATTCTTTGCGCTGCCAATGAGGTTCGAATTCGATGAATACTGCCACACGCTGAAGGTCTTCCATCCTTCGGGAAGCTCACGTGGGTTCTTGGGAACGTTTGCGGTGGGGAAGACTGAAACATGCAGCGGCCAGGACTTGAAGACCTCGGAATCGCCGGTGCACTTATCCCACCAGGACTGGGCGGTGTAGATCATCGGCAGGCGTCCGGTGCTAGCCTTGATGGTGCTGCCAAAGCTCTTGATCCAGTTCACCGTCTGGGCCGGAGACATGCCGTAGCAGACATCGCCCTTGCCCTGCGGGTAGGCCTTGGCCGAGTATGGGTTCCATTCGATGTCCAGCAGCGGTGGCATGGTCTTGCCATCGGCTGACCATCCGCCACCATTGGCCAGGAACTCTTTTGCTTGCGCGGCACCCGAGGAGTGGGCCGGCATGGCGAAGTGGTAGGCGCCGCGGATGACTCCTGCGTTGCGCGAAGCGGCGTAGTTCGCATTGAACTTTGGATCTTTGAAGAGGGTGGAAGGCCAAGACTGGGTGGCCTTGATGTAGCCGAAGCGCGCACCATTCTTATAGGCCTGCGTCCAGTCGACGGTCCCTTGGTGGTGGGAGACGTCGATTCCCAATGGACCAGGCGGGCGCCAGGTGCGAAGTTCTTCGAGCGACCCCGGCACCGCGAGGTCCAGCTCTTCCTGCTGCCCGGTTTCGACGGCGACCTCTTGGGCGAGGTCGGCGAGCTCTGCCAGCGTCGGAGCGGTTGGATCCCCGGACTCATCGATTCGCTTCTGGCCTTGGCCCATGGTCGCGTCGATGAAATCTTCGCCGAGGGCATCCAGGGCCAGATCCGCCAGCGAAATACGTTCCTCCGCCGAAAGATCGGTGCGCTTGGCTAGCCCGTCTTCAATGGCCTTGGCTGCAGACCCGGCAAGGCTAGGGGCGCTTGCTGGCGTCGAAGGTTCGGGGGTATCCGGTTCTGCGGAGCCGCTCGGTGATGGCGTGGGGGAGGGCGAAGCGCTAGGGGCGGTTTCTTCGGCGGGTTGAGCCACGGCTGGTGCTGTGGCGGCCAGCGGCAAAACTAATGCCGCCCCCAGGGATAGCGCAAGCAGGCGTGTGCCTGCCCAACGGTGTTCAGGCATAAAATCTCCTGTAGGGAATGCGAGTGTGTCAGCGGTGATTCCCCACAGTCTATAAAACCGACAAACGAAAGTCGCCCTGTTCCGCGTGCGGGTCCGGGAGACTTCAGTTATTTGCCTTGGTTTGCGTTCTCCGCGTCAACGGCAACCGGGCGAATGGTTTTGGGGACCAGCAACCACGCGACCACGCCGACGAGGCAAGCGGCCCCCGAAGCGCTCAAGGCCACCTGGTAGCTGATGGCATCCGCCATGGCCCCGGCGATCAGCGGGCCGATAATCGCCCCAAGGTCCGTGAACATCTGGAATCCGGCCAGCGCCTTGCCGCCGTTGCGTCCCGAGCCAATGACGTCTGCCACGGCCGCCTGCTGGGCTGGGCCCAAGATGCCGCCGCCGAAACCAGCCAAGACCGAGAGGATGATGAACCCGGTCAGCGAGGTGAAGTAGCCCATGGCCACAATGGAGCCGAGCAGCACCGTCATACCGACCAGGATCGGGATCTTTCGTCCGATTCGATCCGTGAGCTTGCCCGAGAAGATCAGCGCGATTCCGTTGCCGACGGCGAAGATGGCCAGCGAGATGCCGGCGACCTTCGGGCCGAGGTCCTCGCCGAAGACCGCCAGCGCGAAGAGCGGAATCATGCTGGTGCGAATGCCAAAAGCCAGCCATCCATAGCTGAAGCCCGAGGCCAGGGCCGCCCGGTAGGCCGGTGAACTCAAGGCTTCGCGGGTGGTGACCACCTCCACCGCGGAGGCGGCGCCGTTCTTTGCCGGGTCCTTGTCCAGGTCACGCCGGCGGCCCAGCGCGAAATAGACGACGGCCGCGGCGATCACCAGGGCGGTGCCGTAGATGACGAAGGGGATGCGCATGCCAAAGGGTGCCAAGAGGCTGCCCAGCACCGGGCCGATCACGTTGCCGAGCAAGAAGGAACCGGCATACATGCCCGAGATCCGGCCGCGCGATTCCTGCGGTGCCAGACGGGCAATGAGCGCCATGGCCGAGATGGTGAACATGGTGGAGCCGAAGCCGCCGAGCCCGCGCGCGATCAGCAGCTGCGTGTAATCCTGGACCACCGCGCACAGCAGCGTGGAGACCGCAACCAGCAGGACGCCGGTGACGTAGATGCGTGGTTCGCCCAGCTTGCCTACCAGCACGCCCGCGACCGGGGCGAAGATCAGCCGGGTAAAGGCAAAGATGCTGACGATCACGCTGGCGGCGGCCGCGCCGACATCAAAGCTCACCGCATACTGCGGCAAGATCGGTGCAATGAGCCCGAAGCCCAAGGCAATGATGAAGGCTGCGACCAAGAGGATCCCGATTTCACGGGGGATGGGCGGACGTGGCTTAGACGAACGTTGACGTGGCATTGTGACCGGTTCCAAACTGTCATCGCGACAGCGTGGTGTGACCTTTCTTGAGGACAATGAAAACTGCTGGCGGTAAGGCCACAGCAAGTCTATGCCGTCTTGGCGAAGCGGCGTCCAACTGGTGACCGAAGACTCGTGCGAGGTCTAAGCGCCTCGGCTTGGCAAGACTATGAGAGAATTTCACTCGTGACCGATCAGCTATTAATTACCATTATCATTGTCGCGGTCATCGCCGTGGTGGCCATAGGTGTCATCGCGTTCGTGGCCAAGGGGCGCAAGCCCAAGACTCCATACACTTCCGAGCGCGACGCCGACGATACGCCAACCAGCGCGTCCTCAGCCGAGCCAGGCGATACCCCAGCAGCGGGGCAGAGCCCGGCTGGCGCAGTACTGACCGAAGAACCTCCCGTCGAGCCGGCGGCTCCCGCCGCCCCGGCACTGGATGTTCCGGAGCCGGTGCAGGGACGTCTGGCGCGCTTGCGCGCTCGCCTGACCAAGTCGAACAACATGTTCTCCAAGGGCCTGCTGGCCCTGCTCAGCCAGGACTCGATTGATGAGGACGTCTGGGAAGAGATCGAAGAGACCCTGCTGCTGGCGGATCTCGGCACCGAACCAGCTCTCGAACTCGTGGACGCCCTGCGCGAGCGAGTGAAGGTTGAAGGCAGCCGCGACCCGCAGCGGGTGAAGGCAATGCTCCGTGAAGAGCTGCTCAAGCTGGTGGACCCAACTCTGGACCGCAGCTACCTGCCTGCTCCGCATCCGGACCGTCCAAGCATCATCATGGTGGTTGGCGTCAACGGTGTCGGCAAGACGACCACCATCGGCAAGCTCGCCCGCGTGCTGGTTGCCGAGGACAAGGACGTGTTGCTCGGAGCCGCGGATACCTTCCGTGCCGCAGCCGCAGAGCAACTGGCTACCTGGGGCGACCGGGTCGGAGTGCCCACCGTGCGTTCGGAGATCGACGGGGCGGATCCGGCATCCGTAGCCTTCGAAGCGGTCTCGGCCGGCATCGACCAGGAAGTGGACATCGTCATGATCGACACCGCCGGGCGCCTGCAGAACAAGGTCGGCCTGATGGACGAGCTTGGCAAAATCAAGCGCGTGGTCGAAAAGAAGGCAACCATCGATGAGGTGCTGCTCGTCTTGGACGCCACCACCGGGCAGAACGGCTTGGCCCAGGCCAAGGTGTTCTCCGAGGTCGTCAACGTCAACGGCATCGTGCTGACCAAGCTTGACGGCACCGCCAAGGGCGGCATCGTCGTGGCCATCCAGCGCCAGCTCGGTGTTCCGGTGAAGCTCGTGGGTCTGGGCGAGGGCCCGGATGATCTGGCGCCCTTTGATCCAGAAGCATTTGTGGACGCATTGCTCGAAGACTAATCTTCGAAATCCGGCAAGAGGCACCTGGCCCTGTGCTTCCGTACAGGGCCAGGTGTCTCTTGCATTAACCGGCGAGGGATACTTCAACAGAAGCCAGAGCTCGAGGTATCGCCTCGGCGCCTGGTGATTTCGCGAGCGAAGGCCACCGATCCGCTGGCCGGGGAGAAGATCTGCTTGATTTCGAATGGCAGGTGGCCAAGAACGCCGACGAGGCTGGAAAGCCCGCCGCCGAGTGTGGGCAAGCGTCTTCGTGTGAACTCGCGGCCTCCAAGATCCAGACTATTGGAGATGTGGCACCAGTGGAGGTGCGGGCATCAGCTCGAATCCGTACGCGGAGCCATCTTCCAATTCTGCAGCAGTGCAACCTCGGAAGCCATTGCTGGGTGTTCTTGCGAGGTGCCGCACGCGGTGTGCCATGCGCGGCCGGAGTCAGATCCAGTAGGCAGCTGGTGAGCAATTGCGCGTTTAGCAAGCGGCAACTGCCGGTGCTGCCAGGCATGCTTGCGCACCGCGGGACCTTTTTGGCCCGCAGCTAATAGGAGTTTCCTGAGCCTTGGGTCACAATGCCATCGATGCAGATGGGCAAGAACCCCCTTGAATGCACCGATGGGTAGGGAAGTTTATATATAGATGCAGATCAAGCCGCTCCCGCGTCAAGCTAAGATTAGGTAACTGTTCAGTCTTTGTTCAGCTTAGATCGATAGACATGAAAAGCAGGCCTCGATTATTCGAGGCCGTTTCTACGTTGGCAAGCCGCGCATACCCGTCTTGCCTTGCGAATCTATCCCCGGACAAAGGATCCCGCCGCACGTGAGCCTGCAGCAAACCAAGACTGTCGCGTCCGCGCCACAACCCAAACCGGCGGTTTTTCGTGGGGACATCCAAGGGCTGCGTGCCATTGCGGTGGGAATCGTGGTGCTCTATCATTTCTGGCCCACCGCCCTGCCCGGCGGATTTGTCGGGGTCGACGTCTTCTTCGTGATCTCCGGATTCTTGATCACCACGCACCTGATCAAACGCCCACCGCAGAACATCAAGGACGTAGCGCAATTCTGGATGCGCCGCGTCAAGCGCCTGCTGCCCGCCTCATTTCTGGTGATCCTCAGTGCCCTCGTCGGAGTTTGGCTGCTGGCACCGATCACCCTCTGGCAGGACTGGGGATTCCAGGCCATCGCGGCCACCTTCTATTTCCAGAACTGGTACCTGGCCACCTCCAAGGTCGACTATCTCGCCGAGGCGGATTCTCCAAGCCCCTTCCAGCACTTCTGGTCCCTCTCGGGCGAAGAGCAGTTCTATCTGGTCTGGCCGATTCTCATTGGCGTGCTGATCATGGCGGCCGTGCGCTTGGGATGGAACCGGCGCAACGTTGCCTTGGCCGGCGTCGGGCTGATCTTCGCCTTGTCCCTGGGGTATTCCATGTACGCTACGGCCAATGATGCGGGCACCGCCTACTTCTCGACCTTCACCCGTGCCTGGGAATTTGCCGCAGGCGCGTTGGTCGCTGCGTTGGGCAAGCGAGCCTACGCCGCAAAGAATAGCGTGCTGAGTATGCTGGCCACCTGGGTGGGGCTAGCGGCCATCGTGTTCAGTGCGCTGAGCTTCGACGGCGAGATGCCTTTCCCCGGATACATTGCACTCCTTCCGGTCCTTGGCACCGCTCTGCTGCTGCTAGCTCATTCGACACACAAGTGGTCTCCGAACAAGTTGCTGGCAAACCGCTTCATGGGTTTCTTCGGCGATAATTCCTACGCCATCTACCTGTGGCACTGGCCGATACTGATCCTTGCCCCCTACGTGGTGGCAGACTTCGGAGTCGCGGCCCAGCTCGGTGCGCTGGCTCTGACCTTGGTGCTGTCGGTGCTCACGCAGAAGCTCGTGGAAGTCCGCTTCCGCAAGTTCATCGAGGTATCCAAGCATTTCAGCGCTCCGCGCTTCTTGCTTGCAGGCTCCGCGACCTTGGCCTTGGCCGCCGGCGCGTTCTATTCGATGAGCGGCGCCATCATGGAGGAGTCCAAGGACATCTCCGCGTCCGTCAAGCGGGTTAGCGCCCAAGTCGGCGTCGATTGCTTTGCGTCCAACGGGCTGACGGATGATTGCGTGGCCAAAAAGGGCATTCCGGACAGATATCAGCAACTGGCTCCGGCGCCCATCATGGCCAAGGAGGACAAGCCCGATATCTACAAGGACGACTGCTTCGCCGGCCAAGGTGACAACTACGCCGAGCGTCCCGTGTGCAGCTTCGGCGAAGGGAAAATCAAGGTTGCTCTCGTCGGCAACTCGCATGCTGGGCAGTGGGTTCCTGCGCTGAAGTCCATTGCAGAAAAACGCGGTTGGGCGCTAGACACCTACCTGATCAGTCGCTGCGCAGTGATGGGCGAGCCGCAGGACTATGACGAGCAAGCCTCCATTGATGGCTGCACTGAGTACGCCGGGTGGGTTACCAGTGAGATTGAGAAAAAGGACTACGACTTGGTCATCTCATCGAGTCGACAGTCGTTGCCGGTTGTCGGGGAAGATCTGGAAGGCTCCGCAGGGCCAGCAAGAAAAGCATTCGAAAAGACCCTGCGTGAGTGGGAGAATACCGGAGCGCAGGTCGCGGTCATCCGTGATACCCCATTCCCCGGAAGCACCATGGATAACCTGCCCGATTGCGTAGCCGAAAATGAGCAACGCTTGGGCGAATGCAGCGGTGCGGCCGAAGAATGGATTCCCATGGATCCACAGGTCGATGCGGTGAATTCTCTGGACGATCCGAATATCGTCTCGCTGAGCATGAATGACAAATTCTGCCGGGACGAGTTGTGCCGCGGCGTTGTTGGCGGGGTGATCGCCTTTTGGGATCACTCTCATCTGTCGCAGACCATGGCCGCGCACCTGGCCAAACCACTGGATGCCCGACTGAAATCGGTGCTCGACAACGACAAGCTGTTCGCCTCGTCCTAAGGGTAAATGCAACCCAGCGCCTCGTCAGTACGGTTCGGCGGCAGGCAATCGAATAAAGCTGTGGGGCACGTTTCGTCGGCGAAACGTGCCCCACAGCCATGCCGCGCCCAGTGCTTGCCCAGCGGTACCTGCGGACCGGCCCCGTTGCGCGGCCGGCCGCGTAGGAATTTGGCAAGTGAACTGCTTGCAAGGATGAACAAATTACAAACAATCGATAAAAAGCTTGCGGGCATCACCGGACTTTCTATTGCTCGGAATCGTGACAGATTCCGGTGGGTAATCGATGGTTAGAAAATCGGTTCCTAGGTGGGCGATGGGCCGAGCGCGCTTTCCAATGCGCAAGCAACCTAAACTCGGCCAACGATTGATGGCAATCGTTGGCTTCCTCGCGTTGGCGGCGCCGCTGTCGCTGGCACCCCCGGCACTTGGCCTAGCGCCGGTCGACTCCGTACCGCTTCAAGCCGCCGGGCAGGAATCCGAGCAAATAGCACCGGTGAAGGACCGGAAGAAAGCCAGCGCGGCCAGCACCACGGTCAACCTGAAGCTGCGTGAGCGCCCCGAGACTAGTTCCGCATCCCTGGGCACCATGGCCAAGGGAACCGTCGTGAGCCTCACCGGCAAAGAGCAGGGCAACTGGAGCCAGCTCACCTGGGGATCAAAGACCGGTTGGTCTGCCACCCGGTACCTGAACACCGGCGGCGAAGCCCAGCAGGAGCCCCAAAGCCTGTTGCGCGGCAAGCCGGCGTCCACGCAATTTCGCTACGTGCAGCAAAGCGGCGCCACCTACTCGCACTGGAACCCGAAGAAATTCACGGTCCTCGGGCGCATCCACCTCGGTGAAAGGTACGAGATGCGCCGCTGGGCTGCCAGCAGCCGGCGCGACGAAATCCTGGTTGACGGCCAATGGGTTTGGACCTCGGTGACGGATCGCCAACGAGTGGACCTGCAATACCGCTATACGCAAAGCACCGGTCCGGTCTACACCGCAAGCGGCAAGGCCACCGGAACCATCCGCCGCGGGACCAAGGCTCAGTGGGGGACCTGGAACGCCAAAAACCGCCGCAACGAGGTCAAGGTCAACGGCAAATGGGTCTGGACCGACGTGCACAACCGCCACAAACCCGCAGGCATGCTCCCGCCGGTCAGCAACGTTTCCGACTACGCCCGCTTCACCACAAGATCGCTTTCCGGCTTCATCAAGAAAAAGGACAACCTGCGACTGCATTCGCCCTACTCGGTGGCGGCCTACGGGACGTTGCGCACGGGCCAATCCGCCTATAACGTCATGGGTGGATTCCAGCAGAAGGCGATGAATCAGCGATTCCACCGGTCATCGCTCTACCAGTTCTGGGACCGGAACTGGACGTTCTTGACCAACGGACCCAAGACGGTGGCGGCCGAACAGTTCCAGTATTCGGATGCCAAGGGACCGGGCATGCTCAGGAAACTGGATATCTACGAAAGCCAGCTGCGCTACCAGGGCAGGCCCATGTACACGCGGCAAAACGTGCGACTGATCGATGGCTCGCAGTCCTGGACCTATAAGACGACCGCCTTCTCCGAAAAAGTTGTCAAGAATTCGGGCCGATACATCTCCTCCGGCGACTTCTTGAAGCGCTCCTAGGCACAGGCCAATACCTCATGAGCATCCCGGCGAAGTGGAAACTGGAGAACCCAATGATTGTCCGCAGGAATCCAAAAAAACTAGCGTTCGCCGCCGCGACGGCACTGATCGCGCTGGGCGGCGCGGGCCTGACCGGGTGCGCTTCCACGGCCGAAGCCGAGACGACCGGCAACGAGCTGGCGGAGCAACTAGCCGACGTGGCGAAAACCGATCCGCAGACCGGGGAAAAGGTCATGGTCGATTCCCAATCCCAGGACGTCAAGGCCCTGGGCGAAGCGGGGAAGCTGACCGTTGCGGGGGAAACCCAACCCCCATTCGAGATCACCGTGCACAGCGTGGAGGTTTTGGACTCCTGCATCCTGCGTGGCTACGGGGAAAGGATCACGCCGGAAAACGGTGCCTTCCTGCTGCTTGACGTCAGCGCCAGCCTTGCCGCCTCGGCCGCGGAGGCCGTCGCAGAAGAGATCGCGCTGATGCCGCTGGACGCCTCCGTCTTCGGCACCTCGCCCGGGGCGAACCGTGCGGTGTCCTACGACGCGGACACGATCGCCGCCTACTCCTGCGAGGTGGATGGTGCGCTGGATATCGCGGTGGGTGCCGGTGACCAGGTGCGCGGCAAGCTGGTGCTGGACGTCCCCGATGCCTCCGGGCAGGTGATTTACGATCCGGAGAAAACCGGAGGCTGGACCTGGAACTACTAGCGAAGCGGCGCTGCGCGCACCGCGCTTGCGAAGGATCGGTTGCCGCTGATCTCCCTGCGCATCTAGATTCCCTCCGGAATTGGGCATACCCTTGAGTCCTGCAAGGAATTCGTGCTTTGGGGGGACCGAATTTTTGTGAATCGCCGTCATCATGCAACCCACTTTTTGCCCAGGCGCAAAATTGTCCAGCGAAGAAAATCGTTGGCTGTCTGGAGCACTTCCGCGCTGTCCGCGGTCACCCTCACCGGCGCGTTGGCCTGGCCGCTGCTCGCGCTGCCGTCCGAAAACCGCTCCGGAACGAGCGCAACGGCACTGGCTGCGCTGGATGGCGGAACCCTGGAGAGCTACCCGATAGCGGTCAGCGAGTATGCGCCGCTGGCGGCCTTCGGGGGATCGGGCAAGGAATTGGCCATCGACGGGCGTCCCGTTGACCTGCCGCTGCTGGTCCCCGATGAGTTGGGTGCACCGTCCGGCCCCGCGGCGGCCATCGGCCAGAACCCGCCGCGAGGTTCGGAAGGCTCCGCGCAGCGGGCATTGCTGCTCGGGACGGTGGGCTCCGTGGGCCAGCTGCCGGGCAACCTGCAGCTCATGCATCCGGTGGCCACCCGGCGCATCTCAAGCCCCTACGGGTGGCGGGCCAACCCCACCGGGGCCGGCCACCAGATCCATATCGGACAGGACTACCCCATTGCCTGCGGCTCACCGGTGCACGCCAGCGAGTCGGGCACCGTGAGCGTCTCGCGCTGGGCCGGGCATTCGGGGATGCGCGTGACACTGGAGCACGGGCACAACGTGCAGACCGGCTACAGCCACAATTCGAAGCTGCTGGTCGCCTTGGGGCAGCGGGTGCAGCAAGGCGAGGTGATCGCCTTGTCCGGAACCACCGGCAATTCAACCGGCTGCCACGTGCACTTCGAGGTGCTGGTCAACGGCCGCTGGAGCGACCCGCGGTTGTATCTGCCGAGGATCCCCGGCCAGGGGCCGGCACTGATCGACTCGACGCGGCTGACGGTGGACGCGCGGAGAGCACCCAAAGGCCAACCGGAGCGCCCTTCGAGGAAAGAGCAGAATCCGGATGTGGTCGTCCCGAAGGACGATACACCGGTGGTGCCGGAACCTGCCCCGGACCCAACACCGAAGAAGACACCTGCGCCCTCGGCATCGCCAACGGCAAAGCCATCGACCAAACCTACGGAAAAGCCCTCGAAATCCCCGACGGCAAAACCGACGCAGCTCTCGACGGACGAACCTTCGCCGACGCCTTCGAAGTCTCCGACGGCCAAGCCGTCATCCTCACCCTCGCCGTCGCCAAGCCCGAGCGAAGAGCCGGAGCCGAGCGAAAGCACCAGCGGCTCACCAACCTTGGCGCCCTCGCCTACGCCAAAGCCGAGCAAGTCGCCGGAACCCACCACGGCACCGACGGCGCCGCAGTCTCCGAGCAATTCACCCACGCCAAGCATCACACCGTCCGCCAGCACCAAGCCGATCCAGTCCCCAGAACAGTCCCCGGACGCCCCGCTCGGCCCCAGCGCCAGCCCAACGCTGCCCAAGCTGCCGGAGCCCAGCGCCAAGGTGCCCCCGGATTTGGAAGAATCCAAGGAGCTAAGCTCCCCGGCCCAAGAGAAGTCCACGAAGCCGCCGGAGGCCCAAGCCACCGGCGAATGACCTGGCCTCAGCGCGACCTTCCCCCGGCCTGCAATGGGGTATTCGGCCCGTGCCTGAACGCGGAGACGCTGGGTTCCCCGGGCAGCCAGAAGCGCCACGGGAATTCGGGACCGCCTGCGCTTCCCGCCACGCCGACCCGCGGACCGGTGGACATCTGGGCGGGAGGCTGCGGGGGATCGCTAAGCGTGAACGGGGCGGCGAATAGATCACGGCCATCGTGCTCGGGGCGTGTAATTCCCAGCGCTTGGGCCGCATTCCCGGGCCCGCGGGCCAGCTGGGCATCCTCGATGTCCCTGCCCGTTCTCCGTGCCAGCCTGCGGGTCCGCGCCAGATCCGCGCCTTCGACTACCGCGCCTGCCCTGAGCAGCACCCCGGAGGCAATGCCGGCCGGGGAACAGACGAAGTTGATCGCAAAATGCATTCCGTAGCTGAAATACACGTACGCGTGCCCGGGGCCCAAGAACATCGAAGAGTTTCGCTCGGTGCGCCGATCCCTGGAATGGCTGCCCGGGTCATAGGGGCCGGCGCTGCCCAGGCCCATATAGGCTTCGACCTCGGTGATGCGCAGGGACACGGTCCCCTCGGGCGAATCCACCGAGAATAGCGCCCCGAGCAGTTTCGGCGCGACCTGCAGCGCATCTGGGATGAAAAGATCTCGGTCCATCAGTCAAGTATGCCAAGCACCGCTTAACTGTCGGTAGCCGATGTGATGATGCCTGTTACCGGACGCATGGGGCGTCCGGTAACTCGCACCAACGAATGGATGACAATGAAAAAGCTCATGGCCGTTCCGGCCATTTTCCTCGCCCTGCTGTTTGCCCTGACCGCCTGCGGAGTCTCCGCAGCTGAGTTCGAGGAGGTCCAGGCTTCTTCTGCCGCGCTGGATAGCGAAAAGCAGGAACTCCAAGCGCAGCTCGAGGCCGTCAGCGCCGAGCTGGACGCTGTGGAAGCCGAGGCCAAGAAACTGCGTGAAGCAGAAGAGCAGCGCCAAGCCGAGGCGAAAGCCCAAGAAGAACGTAAGGCCAAGGAAAAGGCCGAGAAGGAAGAGGAGAAAGCCAAGCAGGAAGCGGCGAAAAAGGCGGAAAAGGAGAAGGCCAACAAGGCCAAGAAGATCTCCAAGCGTGAACTGGCGCAGATCGTGAAGAAGCCGGACTCCTATGTCGATAAGAACGTCATTATCTTCGCCCGTGTCACGCAATTCGATGCGGCCACCGGGCTGTGTTCCTTCCGGGCCAACGTCGCTCACGCACATGTGGGCAAGTACGACTTCGAGCACAATTCATACTTCACGGCCGGTGACGGGATCACCGACTGCTCCATCCTCGATGATGTGCTGGCAGATGACATAGTTCAGGTCACCGCGACGGTCTCCGGTGCGCTGACCTATGACACGCAGATCGGCGGGTCCACCACCGTTCCCCAGTTCCAGGTCATCAAGATCAAACGACTCTGAGCAAACCAGGGACTCATTCTTCGGCCCGGCAGCCACTACGCGCGACTGCCGGGCCGAACTGCGCGCATAAGAACTGCGAAACCTGCCGGAAACACCGAAGAGAACTGAACGTCACGCGAACCGGTCAAATGTCACATCCCCGAAACCAAAGGTGGAGGCCCGCGAAATATCGGTGGCCAAGAATTAGTACTTGAAAGAATTCGATTCACTCACCGATACACCTAACACCTTTGAGGAGATGTGGACCCCATGGAGTTAGATACAGCCAGCCTATGGATAATGATCGCCGCAGCGCTTGTTCTACTCATGACACCGGCACTGGGCCTGTTCTACGGCGGAATGACCCGCTCTACCGGCGTGGTCAATATGATGCTGATGAGCTTCTCGGCGGCCGCGCTCAGCGCGATCGTCTGGATTCTCTGGGGCTATTCGCTCTCCGCCGGGGAGCCGGCGATCGCCGGGGTCATCGGCAACCCGTTCAGCGACATCGCCATGCAGAACACCGAACCCAGTGGCTTGCTCGCGGCCGGATTCTCCGGCACCTTCGCGCTGATCTCGGTGGCGATTATCTCCGGCGCCATCGCGGACCGCAGCCGTTTCGCACCGTGGCTGCTCTTCGTGCCGCTGTGGGTCTCGCTGGTCTACGCACCGGTGGCCTTCTGGATCTGGGGCGGCGGGCTGCTCTCCGAGGATGGCGTTCTCGGCCAGCTCTTCGGTGAAGCCATCGACTTCGCCGGCGGCGCCGTGGTCCACACCAACGCAGGTATCGCAGCTCTTGTCCTGGCTTTGAAGCTCGGCCAGCGCCACAACTTCCACGACCGTCCCCAGCCGCATAACACCCCGCTGGTGATGCTGGGCGCCGCACTGCTCTGGTTCGGCTGGTTCGGCTTCAACGCCGGTGCCGCCACCACCATCGAGCAGGCCGGCCTGATCTGGATCAACACCATGGGTGCTCCGGCCGCCGCGGTGCTTGGCTGGATCCTGGTTGAGAAGCTGCGCGGACAGCGCCCAAGCTCGGTAGGCGTCGCCTCCGGCCTGGTCGCCGGCTTGGTCGCGATCACGCCATCCTGCGCCGACCTGTCCCCATGGGCGGCCCTGCTGCTCGGACTGATTGCCGGTGCCGGTGCCGCCTGGGCGGTCAACTTGAAGTGGAAGCTCGGCTACGACGATTCGCTCGACGTGGTGGGCGTCCACCTGGTCGCCGGAATCATCGGCACCCTGTACCTGGGCTTCTTCGCACTGCCCACCGAGGAGAACGCCGGCGGCCTGTTCTACGGCGGCGGACTGAGCCAGCTGCTTGCGCAGTTCATGACGCTGCTCGTCGTGATCGTGTTCTCGGCGGCCATGACCTGGATCATTGCCACGGTCATCGACAAGATCGCCCCGTGGCGCGTCTCGGCCGAAACCGAGATCGAAGGCATCGACGTCTCCGAGCACAACGAAAGCGGGTACCACTGGGTCAGCAAATAGCAATGAGGGATTAATAAGGGGTAGAACTCCGGGGCGACCCGGCAGTTCCGCAGGAAGCCTGCCAATGGTTCATGGGGCCATCGGCAGGCTTCCTCTGCGTTTGCCGCAACCTGTCCGCGGCCTGTGGCCGGCCGCTCCTGGCTAGCTGCGTAAGTTGCGCATCGCGGCCGGCATCAATCAAGGCTTCTGCGTTCCGCTGCCGTCCACCCCGAAATCCATATTCCGGCGTTCGTATTCGCGCTGGCTGAAGGTCGCTTGCTGGATCGATTCGACCTGGTCGAAACTCGACCCGATGGCCCCGCCCAGGGTTCCCAGCGACGCCGCCAGCCAGGCAAGGTTGACGTACTCGGCGAAGCCCACGGGGTGGCGCAACTGGTAGGAGAGGAATCCGTGATCGATGACCACCAGCGAACCGAGCAAGAGCGCAATGAAGAGCAGAAGGTACATTGCGGCTGCCGCCAGCATCACGGTCAGCACCGTAGAGGTGTTGTAGAGCACCAGCCGCTCGCGGTAGTGCTTTCCGCGCGGACGTTCCCAGAGCCTGTTGTGGAAGAGCAGCCACAGCCCCAACAGCAGGATGCTGACAACGGTAATCAGCGCCAGGCGGAGGCTGCTGAGGTAGTCGGCCATGGACCAGATGCTGGTATAGAACACGCCGAAGGCACCGGTGGCCGCCGCCCCGGCGAGGGCCGAGGACAACTGGGGGACCAGCCGCCAGGGCCTGTTGCTGCGCACCATTCCGAAGACCAGGAAAATCCGCCCACGCAGACCCTTGAGGCTGACGTATCTTGTTGATGAGCGGCCGTCTTCGCTCGGCTCGTCCAGGCTTCCGCTTACCGAGAAGGCGCGTGCCGACAGGGACGTCGGCATCATCGGCTTCCGATCGCCGGCCAGTTCGCCCATGATGTCAACCAACGCGCTGGTGAGATTGCGCGGGCGGGCCATCCCCAGGCTCGGCACCACCAGCGTCGCGGCCCCGTGGAGCTGGCTGATGCTTCGACCCACCGGCTTGCCTTGGCCGTATTGCGGGATATCGGTGAGGTAGATGATGTACTCCCAGCCGAACTTCTCGCGCAGCGCACCGACGTGCCGATTGAGCATCACTTGCCCGGATTCATCCAGCGGCAGCGTGAGCGGGCCGACCTTGACCGACCAGCGGACTTGATCCTGATCCTCGCTATTCAATGCGTTTTCCAAGCGTTCGCGCACCTTGCCTGCCAGCACCTGAGCGATCCCCGGGTCGGCAAGCAATCCCACGGTGCGCACGGCGGGCTGTTGCTTTGGAATGATGGACCTCCGAAGTGCGGCACGGTATTTTTCGGCGGCGGCTGCCACTATGCCCACTCTATGAACCGCAGTGTCGATCGCCAAGCAATCTCAGTCTTTTTGGAGAATCAAGCCAGCGCAGAGCCAGAAAGTCTTCCGCCTTGCCCGGAATTCCTTGCGCTCTCCGAGTCGATGTGGAATTCTCGCAATTATCCCGCCAAGGGCAGAATCGGCGCCGCGCGCAATGCAGAGGAGCATCATGTCATTCGTCGAAGAGGCCAAGGAAAAGATTGAAAACCTTCTCGGCAAGGTGAAGCCGCCGGAGGAGGAGGACATCGAGCAGGAAACCCGCAACGGCACAGGGGATGACGGCTTATTCGACGAAGACGATCCCGCGATCTGAGAGGACCCGGATCTGAACGCCTCGGACGACGATCAATACGAAAGCCGGTGATGACCGGTATACCACACGGACTCTTCGGCCGGGACTCGAATCTGATCTATGGTGAGGACAGATATCTGCTGGGTCCATGAAACAAGAAGTATTTTGCCGGGGCTATTGTCGTGCCGCAGCGAAGTTTCCGTGCCAGTGGTTATTCGTGGCCCTGGTAATCCGTCTGAAATTAGCTTCTTGCTAGGCAACCCTCTAGCGAGACGCGCCCTACTTGGGTGTGGTCAACCTTTTCAAGCCGAAGCAAATAACAGACCAATGCCGCGCAAGATAACCAACATGTCATATTGAGCTGTCATATACCGTCAGCTCCCTGTTTTGGGGAAGGTAGGGAGATAACGTATCTGCTGCATCACTAACACGCGAATGCAGTGCCCCGAATATTCTTTATCGGTAGCTGTAGCTGCTATTTGGGCAATGAGATGCGAACGAAACGATATGGGGGATTGCACGCGTGTGGACGCTGGTGATTCCGTGAGAGGCGATAGTTTCAGAAGGGGGAATGTCGGCCAAATACGACCAAGCCCGTCCAGGCTCCGCTCTGGTTAGAGGGGAGTCCTTAGTTCGCGAGAGTCTCACGGGTTAGCGTGCATAGTATTTAACGGATTCGCGAGGTTGTGTGGCGCTCGTAAAGTGCGCTTTTAAGATGGGAAATTTACTCAGCAAGTCGTGACCTTCGGAGATTTCTCAGGGAGTTCACGTATCGAGAATTATCTGAGCTATCAAATTTTGACGGTAATCGTCAAATTTCTCGACTCTAAGCTATGATTAGAGTATGTTGCTACTCAACTTTACGGTATCGAACCATAAGAGTATTCGTGATGAGTGCACTTTGGAGTTTATGCGTCCCAGCTTTAAGAAGTTGAAGCCGGGCGCCGATGACGATTGGTCTGCCGTCACTTATCCTGTGGTTGGTGTATTCGGCCCGAACGCCTCCGGTAAATCTACGCTCATTGACGCATTCAAGTACGCCCAAGCGGCGATTAACCATTCGTCTACACTCTGGCAACAGAGGCCGGAAATGGTACATGTTCCGTTCGCTCTTGACGATGAGTCAGCTAAGGGGCCTAGTTCGTATGAATTCGATTGGGTATTCGAGGGCGTGCGTCATAAATATGGTTTCACAGTTACCCCGGAGGGAATCGAAAAAGAATGGTTGCTTGATCTTCCTCGCACCCGCTGGCGAACTCTAATTGATCGTGACCGTAGTTCTGAGTCGCCCACCCAAGTTCGCTTTAAGGAGAAGAGTGGGTTGGTTGCTGTAACTCGACGTGAACTGATCCTTTCGCGAGCAATTCTGCTGGAGCATGAAGAGCTTACTGGCCTCGGCAAATCATTGTTAGATGGGATCGAACTCGCACCATTTGGTGACACGAATAGAGAACGCCGACTCGCAAGCATCACCGACTCATTGCTGCAGCAGGAGATGAGCTTTGAGGACTTGACGACCCTTCTGCAAGTTGCCGATATCGGTGTTCGGTCGATTTCCGTCAAGGAAGATCAAGCTCCTCCAGAAGCTGTTCGACTAATGAAAATATTTGCGGAACTCGTTGATTCTGAAGCCGAAAAGATTGTTGGTGAAGAGAAGCGGATTCATATCGAACCCCTTGAATCCGATGCTGTAGTTCGAACCCTGGAATTTTTGCATAAGGGCAGGAAAAAAGACCCTCGGGCTTTCGGGGTCAACGAGGAAAGTGCAGGCACTATCGTCTGGCTTTCATTAATTACTCCTGCAGTAGAGGCTTTGCGATACGGGACAATGCTGGTGGTCGACGAACTTGACAACAGCCTCCACTCGCATTTAGTTGAGCTGGTAATCAGCCTCTTTCTGAATCCTCGAATCAACCGCTTTGGTGCTCAGCTCCTGTTCACCAGTCATGACACAAATCTTCTGTCTCCGGAATCTGGTTTTGATCTTGAAGCCGAGCAAATTTGGTTCGCAGATAAAGATACAGACGGTGCAACGGAGATTTATTCGCTAGCAGATTTCCCTCATCCGAAGGACGCCAACTTTGAACGTCGATATCTCGCGGGACGATATGGCGCCGTGCCACGTACGGCTCCGAGCCTGCTGGCAAGAGTGATCGGATCGGATGATAGCTAGTGGCGCGCCGTAAGAGGTCTGAAAAGAAACGGATTCTGATTTGTACTGAAGGGACAGTAACGGAGCCGCAGTATATTGATTCGTTGAAGCAGATTTTGGGAACGTCTGAGCTGTCATGATGTTCGAGACAAGGCAATTGATCCCTTCGATATCGCAGTTTGCCTGATAGATGTAGACACGCATGCAAAGTTGAAGGAAGCGCTGGCTCTGGCGGCTCGCAACGAGATCAGCGTTGTTGTATCCAATCTCAAGTTTGAGGTCTGGTTGCTTTGGCACGTAGTTGAAAGTGTGTCTCATTTCGAATCGAAGCAACTGGACCGGATGATGAGTGAGCAAAAGATTTTCGAGAAGGAGAAATCGTTATCGCCCAAATTCCCCGTCGAGAATTATAAACGTGCATGCCAAATCGCACGCCGAGCTGATCCGAAGTTGGGACCTGGGGAGATTGGTCCTAACTCATCGACTGGCATGCCATGGCTAATTGACATCCTTACCTCAAAATAAGAGAAAAGTAACCCGGCCTTCCCGCTTGCTATCACAGTAGGATGTATCACCTCCATCTCCCGTAATGTTGGAGCGCGCCCGATTCTTGATATTCTAAGTAATCGAGTCCTGTGTGATTTTTTATGCGCACCGTAAGACCTATCGAAAGAAGTGCCCGGCACGTGTTTAATTCACTTTCCGATCGCCTGACAGCGACCTTCAAGAACTTGCGCGGCAAGGGTCGCCTGACAGAGGCCGACATTGACGGTACCGCCCGCGAAATTCGCCGCGCCCTGCTGGACGCCGACGTCGCCGTACCGGTGGTTCGCGCCTTCGTAGCCCAGGTGAAGGAACGCGCACTGGGCCTGGAGGTTTCCGAGTCGCTGAACCCGGGGCAGCAGGTTGTGAAGATCGTCAACGAGGAACTCGTTGGCATCCTCGGCGGCGAAACCCGCCGCCTGAACCTGGCCAAGAATCCTCCGACGGTAATCATGCTCGCCGGTCTGCAGGGTGCAGGTAAGACCACCCTGGCCGGTAAGCTCGCAAAGCATCTGAAGTCCGAAGGCCACACCCCGCTGCTGGTGGCCTGTGACTTGCAGCGTCCCAACGCGGTTAAGCAGCTGCAGATCAACGGTGAACGCGCAGGCGTTCCGGTCTATGCCCCGCACCCGGGCGTCTCCTCGGAATTCGACACTGCCACCGGTGACCCGGTAACCGTAGCCCGCGATGGTGTCGCCGAGGCGAAGGCCAAGCTGCACGACATCGTCATCGTCGATACCGCCGGCCGCTTGGGCGTGGACACCGAGATGATGGCCCAGGCCGCGAACATCCGCGCAGCCATCGACCCGGACGAAGTCCTCTTCGTCATCGACGCGATGATCGGCCAGGACGCGGTCAACACCGCCCAGGCCTTCCACGAAGGCGTCGACTTCACCGGCGTGGTGCTCTCCAAGCTGGACGGCGACGCCCGCGGTGGCGCGGCCCTCTCGGTGGCCTCGATCACCGGCAAGCCGGTCATGTTCGCCTCCACCGGCGAAAACCTGGACGACTTCGAGATCTTCCACCCGGACCGCATGGCCTCGCGCATCCTGGACATGGGCGACGTGATGACGCTCATCGAGCAGGCCGAGAAGAACTGGGACAAGGGCGAAGCCGAGCGGATGGCGAAGAAGTTCGCCGACCAGGAAGACTTCACCCTGGACGACTTCCTCGCCCAGATGGCCCAGATCAAGAAGATGGGCTCGATGAAGAAGATGCTGGGCATGATGCCCGGCTCGCAGATTTCCCGCCAGCAGCTCGAGCAGTTCGACGAGCGCCAGATCGATCGCGTGGAGGCCATCGTCCGCTCGATGACCCAGCACGAGCGCGTGGCTCCGAAGATCATCAACGGTTCGCGCCGTGCACGTATCGCCAAGGGTTCCGGTGTCGCGGTTTCCGAGGTCAACCAGATGCTCGAGCGTTTCACCGAAGCGCAGAAGATGATGAAGAAAATGGCCGCCGGCGGCGGCATGCCGGGAATGCCTGGCGCCGGAAAGGGCGCCGCGCGCAAGGCGAAAGCCAAGGGCAAGGGCAAGAAGCAGGCGAAGTTCGGCAACCCGGCCAAGGCCGCGCAGGCCGAGCTGGAAGCCAAGAACAAGAAGGCCTCGGCACCTGCCGGTTCGGCCTTCGGCCAGGGCGCCCAGCAGGACTTCGATCCGTCGAGCCTGAACCTGCCAGCAGGTTTTGAGAAGTACTTGGGCAAGTAGCCGTTAATCGCGCCAAACGGGAGGCGGGCCGGTGATCACCGGCTCACCTCCCGTTTCTCGTGCGAGCCCCCGCTAGCGCGCAGAGGCATGATCCACCTCGATTACACCGGCTTTGAGGACCAGATCGATGCACTCATCAGGCCGGGCCAAGATGCTCACATCGGCCAGCGGGTCGGCGTTGAGCACCAGCAGGTCCGCATGCGCCCCGGGGGCCAGCACGCCGAGCTTGCCTGCGGCGGAGATCAGCTCGGCCGCGGTCGTGGAGGCCGAGCGCAGCACCTGCTCGCTGGACTGCACCTGGGCGCGGATCTCGAACTCCTCGCTCTGGTACTGGTGCATTTCCCCGAGCAGGTCGGTACCGAAGGCGATCTTCACCCCGCCCTTGGTTGCCCTCTCCAGCGACTGAAGCCCGGCGGCCAGCACCGTATCCACCTTGCGCTGGCTTTCCAGTGGCAGCCCGGTGGCAGCACCGTCGCGCTTGAGATGCACGTAGGTGACCAGGGTAGGGACCAGGAAGGCGCCGAACTCTTTGAACAGCTCCACGCTTTCGTCGTCGATCAGGTTCCCGTGCTCGATGCAGCGCACCCCCAGACGCAGCCCGCGGTTGACGGCCCGCGCCGTGTAGGCATGGCCGGTGACGTACCGGTTGCAGGCCTCGGCCTCCTCGACCGCCGCACGGATCTCGGCGTCGGAGAACTGGATGGAGTCCACCCGGTCGGTGGGGGAGGCAACGCCGCCGGAGAGCATGATCTTCAAGTGGTGTGCCCCGGTGCGCAGCTGGTCGCGCGCGGCCTTGCGCACCGCGGTCTCGCCATCACAGACCACACCGATGGCCGGGCAGCAACGGTGGTCATCCAACTTTGTTTCCCCGGGGCCGCGCATATCCCCGTGACCTCCGGTCTGCGACAGGGCCTTGCCGCCGAAGATCAGCCGCGGCCCGTGGAAGAGCCCCTCTTCCACCGCCCGGGCTAAGCCGTAGTCGGCGCCGGCGACGTCGCGCACGGTGGTGAAGCCGCGGGCAAGCATCTGCTCCATGATCCGCTTGCTCTTCGCGGCGATGTAGTTCGGCGAGGAATGGGCGATCTCCCCGAGCCCGGCGGTGGCCGCGGTGACGTGCACATGTGCGTCGATCAATCCCGGCATGACGATGCGGCCGCCGACGTCCAGAACGCCGGGTACCTCGCGGTCTGCGGCGATGCTCTGGCGGATTTCGGCGATGAGACCGTCTCGGATCTCCAAGGTCTTTTCCGGCTTCAAGGTGAAATCGGTGGTGTCCAGCACCGTGGCATTGATGATCGTCTTCACTGGCGATTGGATTTGCATTGAGCGGCCTTTCTTCAACATATGCAATGATCTTTGCAAAGAGTCTTGCAAAGGTTCACCCTGTATTGCAAGTGATTGGGTCGAAAAACGGGAGAATGGGGATATGTCTGAATTAGCACAATGGCTCGAAGCGCTGGTGGGCGGTCGAAAAACCTCGCAGGCGACGCATCGGGTACTGGAAGTATTACGCCAGGACCCGGGCGGAACCTTCGATCTCTCGGCGCAGAAGGTCGCCGATCGTGCCGAGGTGAACGTCGCCTCGGTGGTGCGCGCCGCGCAATTCCTCGGATTCCGGGGCTGGCCGGCGCTCAAGCATGAGATCAGGCACCGCTATCTGGCCACGCTGTCGACCGAGCAGCTGCTCCAGGAGCATGAGGGGCCCCATGATTCGCCGGCTCGCGCCAGCCTCGAGGCCGATATGGCCAATCTGCGGGCCTTTGCCACGCAGATCGACGTGCCGCAGATCCAGCGCATCGCTGAACTGATCGCTGGCGCGCGCCGTACCTTCGTGATGGCCACTGGCAGCTACGCGGCGCCCGGGGCCCAGTTATCCCATGTGGGCCAGTATCTGGGCCATGATATGGAGCTGCATACCGCGATGAGCACCGGGCTGGTGAGCCGGATGCGGCTACTACGCCCCGGCGATTGCGTGGTCAGCTGCGCGGTATGGCGTTCGACCACCTGGATACTTGAGGTTACCAAGCTGGCCCGCGAGCGCGGGGCTAACGTTGTGGTCATCGCCGATAGGCGTACCGCGCTTTCGGATCTGTCGGACGAGGCGGTGATCGTGCCCAGCGAGGGGGCCAGCTTCGTGACGTCCATGACTGCGGCGATGAGTGTTACGCAGGCAGTGGTCGCCGAATTGGCGGCCCGGGACACCGAGGCCACGGTGCGCAATTTACGCGATATCGAGGCGCTATGGCGCACCTTGTCGCTGGTCGACCCGACCTAAGGTTGCCAACGCAAGAGTTAATTCTTGCAAAAAGCATTGCATGAGTAGTTGATGTGGGTCACAATAAATGACGATAGTTCTCACTCATTCGGAGTTTTCCCATGCAAATCACTCACATCCTCATCCTCGTGGCCTATACGGCGCTGATGATCGGCGTCGGGCTGTGGTTCAGCCGTAGGAAGTCCGTCTCCAGCGGCGAGGACTTCCTACTGGCAGGCCGTTCGCTGCCCGCCACGGTGCTCGCCGGCACCCTGCTCGCCACCTTCGTCGGATCGGGCTCGATCATCGGTGCCGCGAGTTTCATCTACCAATACGGGCCTTGGGCCGGGCTGTTCTTTTTCGCCGGTACCTTCGCCGGCATTATCGTGCTGTTCTTCCTCGCCAAGCGGGTGCACCAGCTCTCGAAATACACGATCCCGCAACTGCTGGAGGTGCGCTTTGGCAAGCCAGTGCGGATTATTGCCACGGTCATTATCCTGGTTGCCTTCATCGGAATCACCGCCTACCAGTTCACCGGTGCCGGTTATATCATCAGCCTGATCACCCCGCTGACTCCCGTTCAGGGAACCATCGTCGCGGCCGTGCTCATCACCTTCCTCGCCCTGAGCGGCGGGCTGAAATCGGTGGCCTGGACCGATTTCCTTTCGATCTTCATCGTGGCGGTCGCGCTGATCGCCCTGGCGATCTACATCTTCGCGGTCGACCTGGGCGGAATCGCTAGTTACGTCAACGGCATGGACCCGGTCAAGCTCACGATGACCGGGGGACTGTCACCACTGCAGCTGCTGGGATACTTCCTGCCTCTGTTCCTGCTGATCCTCGGAGACCAGAACATGTACCAGCGGCTGGCCGCCGCGGCCAGTGCCAATACTGCGCGCACGGCGACCATCTTCTTCTTCATCGGCGCAGTCGTCGTGATCACCCCGATCATCCTGCTGGCCTCGGGCTCCTCAGTGCTGCAGCCCGGGATTGACCCCGACACGGCGATACTCTCGCTGGCCGGGGCGGACTTCAGTCCGCTGGCCCTGGGTGGTCTGTTACTCACTGGTGCCTTCGCCCTGATCGTGACCACCGGCACTTCCTACCTATTGACCTGCTCCGGAAATATCGTGCATGACCTGGTCGGGCAGATCCGCAAGAGCGTGGTCAGCGAACGCCAGGCGCTGGTCGTCGGCCGCGTTGGCGTGCTCGGTCTGGCCGTGCTGGCCTATGTGATGGTCCAGTTCTTCCCCAGCGTGCTCGCGCTGCAGATCTACGCATACACCATGTACGGGGTGGCGATTACGCCGGCCCTTTTCGCGGCGCTGTTCTGGAAGCGAGCCACGGGAATCGCGGTGTCAACCGCGATGATCGTTGGCGGCGTCGTGACAATCATCTGGGAGGTTCGGGGGCTCTCCGAACAGATCAATGCGATCATCGTCTCGCTGCCTATCGCGCTCGTGGTGCTTGTGGTGCTCTCGCTGCTCACCCGGCCCCGCGACCGGCGGACGGAGAACGAAACGGCTCAGGGCCAGATTATCGGTCGGTGACTGAACAGTATGAATAAGGGGCCAGTCTTTCGGGATGGATCTCCCGGGTGGCTGGCCCCACGTCATTGGCGTCACGAGCAAAGGAAGCCAAGGAACCACGACGAGGTGCTTGGGCGCTTTGGTGCTGGCCTCAATGGGTCTCTGGAGTCGGCAAGGCGCCCACTAGGATTCGAAAAGTAACTGGGCAACAGCTAGTTCCTCAGCTTTTTGCAAAACTGCGCTTCATTAACCACGCCGGTTCGAGGGGCGCAGTTTTCTTTATTCCTTGACAGTTTTCGGCTTTGTTTTGCATCTAACCTTTGACGAACCAGGCGCGTAAGCTAGAAGTCGGAACGTCAGAGAGCAGAGCATGGCCAATGCCAAGCGCACGCCAATACAGGCACGAGAATTCGCTACTGAACTACAACCCCTGACCGACAGGCACGCGCTTGCGGTGCAAATGGCACGGGATTCGGTGCGCAGTCTGGAAATGAAAGCCGCGTCCGGGATCGCTGCGGCAAATAACCTAATAGCGATGAATCAAGCAAAAGTGCCAGACAGCCCTCGGCCATTAGTCGCCACCACGGATAGCCCGAGCGCCTCACTGGACAAGATAGTCACCGAGATCCGCGACTAACTAACTTCATCGATGGCGCGTCCTTCGCAAGCTCACCCTTTGGCATCCATTGCTCAGAATACCGAACGGAGCATCGCCGCGTTGGCGCCCGTCCAGAGCATAAATTGAGACGCCGGTGTTACCTGAGTTGGTGCTCAACGTGGCCACTACAGAGAACGCCTGTCGGGAACTGGAAGCTGAATTTGGCCTAATTACGAGCCGCGAAGTCTTCGAGTTCGTTGGGTCGCAAACGCCGAACCGCAGCTATGCTTTTGTGCAGCCTTCCAAGGGAAGGTTGCTTGCGGTCAAGCGCCGCGGTGGGCTTTGCCGTCCCGTGTATCAGATTGACTGCGTAGGGAACATCATCCCATCGGTCATATCCGGTCTGATCCGTGTCGCTAGTGGTGCTGGGTACTCCGAATCAAGCTTGGCGCTTTTGGGTGACCTCTCGCACGGGCTACCTGCATGGAGGCCGCCCGGCCTGACGCAATTGAACTTCGGCTAGTAGCGTCGTGGAAAAAACCAAGAAAGGTTGCAAGGGTTATTGATGCACAATTAGGTGCGAAAGATCCTGGCGTGGCCTGAATAAGTCTTAACTCATCGAAGTGCATACCTAAGGTTTGCGTGATTCCCTGGAAGCCAATGTGAATCATTAATAACCACTTTGATAGTCCAGCACGTTGCGTAGCTATCCTCATTGTTATGGGTTTGGCGTATCAATACTTCGCTGACCTCGCGCAGTTTTCCTTACACCGTGCCGCGAACTTGAGCCACTGGTTTCGGCGCCAGTTCACGCGCCGTAGGATGGAAGGCAGGGGTACTCTCCCCGTATTTTGGAAGTGCACGGCATTTCCAGCTAGGCGGCACATCATGTCCGACAAGTCACCACGCAAGGGCGAAGCGAAGAAGCCCGCAAAATCCATCAAGGAAAAACGCGCCGAGAAGCGGCTGAAGAGTGCTGATTCCCTCACCGAATCAGCACGTAAAAACGCCAAATAAGCATCAGCGTCCGATCCTTAAGTAGCGAATCAGCGGCCTAAGGACAGCGCCCAGCCAAGCCTCTGCCTCTCGGTCAGCCACCGTCCGGCGGAGGCTTGCTGCTTTCCAAGATTTTCTCGAGCACGCAGCGCGGGCCGAATCTGCTTCGTCCTGAGGCCATGCCCGAATGAGACAGGATTTCGCGTGATTCCTGCCCATGCCTAAACTAGTGAGAAATCGATTGATCAAAGCGTGAAAAAGGGGTCCTAGATCGTGGACGATAATGAGTTCAGCTTTATCAACCTTGAATTTATCTTCGCCGGTTCAAAGCCTGAAGCCGCCGCGGATGTCCACGCCGTCCTCGCCGATCACCGGCTCGTCGGTTTCATCGACGGTGCGAGATCCCGGGAGCATGCCACGGAGGTGTTCGCCGAACTGGCGACGTTGAACGATGCCCGGGACCCGGTGCTGTGCCGGATCGGCCCGGAAGATGCACTCATCCAAGGCCCGCGGCTCACGGAGCTGGCCCATAACCTCAAGGCGGCAAGCGGTGCGCGATTCGTCTTGATCAACGGCGAGGAATTGGACGGCCCGGTCCCGGGAGAAGAACAGCTTGGCCAGTACGCTCCGGACGCGCAGTTATTTCAGGGCGCTACCCTGAAAGTCTCGGATCTGACACTTTCCCCGCGCGTCGAAGGCAATGCCTTCACGGTGTTCAGAAATCTCGCCGGGCTGACGGTCCTGCCCAGTAATCCATTGGAAGAGCCCAACATTTCGCGGTCCAGCCGGCCGTACCTGACGCTGACGCGCAGCGGCAGCGTGCTCACCGCATCGATCCACTCCAAGGGCCCGCTGCGTCCGCAGCTCTTCCCCGACCATGTGTCCTACCAGATCGATCTGGAACGCATGCGGATTCTGGAGGCCAGTACCGGCAGCGATGCGCAGTTGCTGTTGCATGCAATGGACGAGTGGAACGACGGGGTCTACACGGACGACTATGAGATCGTGGATCAGCTGCTGGCAGCCGGCCCCGCGCGGGAAGAAGCAAAATCGATTGTGCGCGCGCCACGCTCGGCGAACAATCTCAAAAGGTTCCTGACACTTCATGGTTATGACCCGCGGAGCATCGACTTCCTCTCGGGCGCACCGGTTCCCGAGGACGCACGGGAAATCCATGTCCACGGGGTGCTGAACTCGATCCGAGTCACCTTCGAAGAGTTCGAACGCGAGGCCACAGGCCTGATGGGTTTGCTCTCCCGCACCGGGTGGAGCCCGCGGGCGTTGATTTCCTCCAGCGTGGCCGTCCTGGCCGCCGGAGCCATCGCAAACCGCGCGATGAAGACTTCGCCAAGGCTGTCCCGTATACCTAAGCCGCTGCGCCGGGGCCTCATGTTCTTCTGGTACTCGGACGGTGTGTATTACCTTGCCAGGGGAGTCAAGGAAGCGTTAGAACCGAAACTGCAGAAAGCCAAGTCTTCCTGAATCGACTGGTTCGGCGTCGAATCCCAGCCTGATTTAGCCACCCGTAGACGGGTGCTGAAGCTGTGAGTACTAGAAGGCAAGGTCGCAGTCAGTGGGATCCCAGATCTGCGGGAGTGATCCAGCAAGTCACCGTGCGCTGTGATTCGCGCCTTCTCAAGTTCATTTCCAACGGCTGCATGGAGCCGCGGTCCTATGTGACTTCCCGGATTGAAACGGAGCATTTCGCGGTGGATGAGCTTACCCGCGGACCGGGATTGGCCACGTCGATTGCTGTGCGAGATACAGCAATTTACTGCGGGCAACGAGATCGGGAGCTGTCGATCTGCGTTTCGATACGAGCAAGCTGCCACAAAAAGCGCCGTAGGTGGAAGCATTCGGCGTTAGGCTATAAGTCGCCTGTTGATTTTGAGGGTGATTTTCGGGTTGTGGTGGAGTTCGCTGCTTAGCGTTTTTGCTCCCGGTGTCCACTTCCCGGGGGCCGCCCGTCCTTTCGCGTCTCCCAAAAGAGGAGTCTTTTGCTGAGGCATCATCAGAAACCCTCGACGTCATCGCCGACCTGTTCGGGATCCTGAATGACAAGCCAACCAAGCACGTCGGAAAGACCAAGCCGATGAAAGTGCTGCACCGCAAACGTCCCGAGCTCATCCCGTTCTTCGACGAGAATATTCGCCGCTGCTAATGCCTGATCGGTGAGGCACCGGTGCCACCGGTGAAGACTCAGACTCATCGTGACTTCGCCGAGGCCTGGCTGCCGGCACTGCAACGGGACGTGCTGCAGCAGTTGCCCGTGTGGGAAGAAATCGTAACCATGGTCGACCCCTCGGTGCCCATCACGCCGCTTCGTGCCCTCGATATTGTGGGCTGGGATCTGGGCCGAGCACCGCGCAGCGGTTGAGTGTCCGGCCGTAACTAGTGCAGTCCTCTTGATCGCGTAAGTGCCCTAGACGGAACCTGACTGCCGTCGGCGGCCTGCCCGTTCTGCGAAGGCATCCAGGGCATTGAGCATCTCGGGAGCGCGCCAGAATCTGCCCCGTTTGTATTTGTCGACACCGATAACCACCCCATTTTCGGTTAGAAGGTCCATGGCTCGCTTGGACCTGAGGTAGTCCAGTCCCAGCTCTGCTTCCAGCACCGCGGCATTTACCACGGGTCGGCTTTCCAGAAGCTCAAGGACTCGCCACACTGCGGCGTCCTTGCGAGCCTTGATTCTGGCTTTCCAGGAGTCCGCAATCGATGTGACGTCCTCGGCAAGTTGTGTGCCGTTCCAGATTGCCCGGAATGAGGCTTCCGAGCAGAGCGTGATGATCGGCTCGGGGTTTCCAGCGCGGTACGCATCAAGGGAGCGGTGGTAGGCGCCGATGTCCGCCAGGAGACCAGCAGAAACGGGCGTTGACACGTTGCGCGCGACGCCGTGGCGTTTGAGCATCGAGTGGATCAGCGCCCTCCCGGTTCGGCCGTTTCCGTCCGTGAAGGGGTGGACGGTTTCAAACTGGGCGTGAGCTATAGCTGCCTGAGCCATCGCGGGCACGTCAGTTCGTCGGGCGTAGACCATCAAATCGTCCATCAATGCAGGGACTCGGTCGTGATGGGGTGGGATGAACTCTGCGCCGATAGGGCTGCTTGAGCTGGTTCCAATCCAGACTTGCTGCTGCCTCCATGAGCCTGCAGTAGCCTCGTCTCTCGTACCTTTCATCAGCGCTCTGTGCGTGTCGAGGATGCTACCAGTGTCAAGATTTTCCGAGGCCGCCAGAGCCGATTTCATCGCCCTAACGTTTCGCACCACGAGTGTGGCGTTCAGTTTCTCTTCGACGCCGAGCTCGGCTTCGCCCAGGCTGCGGGCGTTAGCCGTCAGGTTCTCGATTTGCGACGAGGCAACGGATTCGGACCGGAGCATGATCGTTGCAAATGGACCGACCCGCGCACCATACTTTTCATCGAAGCGGCTGATTTCCCGGCTCGCTTCTTCGGCGAGAGATGCGATCTGAGGCGAGGGTGCATAGCCAGTTTCTGCGATGGTCGGAGGGACGAAGGCTTTGTAGTTCTGGCCCCGCATTCCGGACATGAATCTGAGGTCGTTGAAATCCTGGGCCCCACCCTCCCATGTGACCTCGTCATATTCGGCCTCTGGCCATGAATTGCTGGACGATAGCGAGTTGTTGGCCTCGTCTCTGTGGCTGTGACCGAGCTTCCCATCCATATGGCGTGATTGCTGATTCATCGATGCCTCCATCTGCAACTCTTCTGATTGGATTCTATCACTTAGTAAGTTATCTGATAGAAAAGTTCTTTCTGGCTATCACCTCTAGTCTCTGCGGCCCTGCTATCTGGCTGCCGGCGGCGTACCTTCTATCGTTTATCCGGTTATCTGATAGAAAGTGACCCATCGGTTATCACTTAGGGATATCTTCCCGACGGTCTCGAAGAATTCTGGATCCCCAGGGGAAAGAACTCGCAAGCGTCTTGTGTTGAATCCGCCGATGCAGGTCCGAGCCCGAATGCCGGATGGGGATTTTCTACGGACTGCTTTTTCGGTATCCAGCTGCAGCACCGTACATTCGCATTTCGCTGGCGGACGAAAGCTAGAGAAAAACTGCCGCATATCCTAGGCTAGGGCTAACGGGGTACCCTCCCCATTTTTGGAAATGCGCGGCATTTCCGGCAAGGACGGCACATTATGTCGAACAAGTCACCACGCAAGAGCGATGCGAAAAAACCCGGCAAGTCCATCAAGGAAAAGCGCGCCGAAAAGCGCTTGAAGCACGCTGATACGATCACCGAGCCGGTGCGGAAGTCAGCCAAATAATTAAGAGCCAGCCATGAGCGCTGTGCACTAAGCACTAAACACCAATCGAGCCCCTGTACCGCAGCGAATGATCGCCGGGCAGGGGCTCGATGGCGTTCTGCCGCCAGCTGCTGGCGGCAAGCAGCCTTAGGACAGCTGCGGATCCACGTCGAAGTGCTCGGCCACCTGGGTGATGACCTCATTGGCGCCCTGGAGCGAGACCGAGGAAAGGAAGATCGAGTCGTCCACCGGCAGTACCTCGCCGGTGAGCTTCTTCCACAGCGGGTTGGAGGTGAACTTCTTTTCCTGATCCCGCGACGCGTCGCCCTCGGCGCCTTCCGGTGCCCAGGTGGACTGGAAGATGACCTCGGCGTCGGCCTTCAGGATCTCCTCGGAAGACAGCGGTACGAAGATGGACTCGGTGGTGTCCGGAGCGTCCTTGGGGCGGGGAATGTCCATATCCGCCATGATTTCACCGATGAAGGAATCCGTGGCGTAGAGCCGGGCGGTGTCTTCGCCGGCGAAGCGCACCAGCGAGTAGGTGGTATCGGCCTGCTGCGCAAGGATTTCCTTGCCCACGGCGGCCGCGCGGGTTTCGTAGTCGGCCACTGCCTGCTCCGCCTCGCTCTTCTTGCCCAGCGTCTCGCCCAGCAGCACGACGTTCTCTTTCCAGGTCGGTCCGGTGGACTCGGAGAAGACGGTCGGGGCGATCTTGTTCAGCTGGTCATACATGCCGCCCTGGCGCACGTCGGCCGAGATGATGATGTCCGGGTCTGCGGCCAGCAGCTTTTCGAGATCCGGCTCGGTGGTGGTGCCAACGTTCACCGCGTCCTCGGTCAGCTCGGTGACGTCGCCGAGGTATTCGGGGAAGGGATTGCCGGACTTGCGGTACTCGGTATACGCAACCAGTTCGGCGCCAAGCAGCAGCGTGGCGTCCACATAGGACGGATCCAGCGCCGCCACGCGCAGCGGGCGTTCGGCCAGCTCGGTCTTTCCGCGGAAGTGCTCGATGGTGACCGGGAAGCCGGAATCTGCGGATGCATTTTCCTTGGCGGGAGTCTCGGAGGTTGCGGCGCCGCCGCAGGATGCGAGGGTGAGGGTTGCGGCGGCCAAGGCTGCAGTGAGGCCGATCAAGCGCGAAGTATGCATGCGAGTGCTTTCCGTGAAGATGATTTACTTATTGGCGCATAGTCTAATTATTAGACGCGAGCTTAGGTAAGGGTAAACTCAATCTGCGAAATGTACAGTAGCATGGTTCTGGCCCACTTGGGCAACATCCCGCGTCGCACGAAGGGTAATGAGTCATTTCACGTAGCACAGCACGGGCCGCCAGCCTGCTCGCCCTTTCCCTCGGTGTGATCGCCGCGGTGCTGCTGAGCCTCTGGATCGGCAGCAGCACCTCGAGCATCGCCGAACTGCGCCATGCGCTCTTCAGCCCCGATGAGCGGGTCAGCGACATCGCCATCCGGGAGATCCGCTGGCCGCGTACCGTCACCGCGCTGGCCGCCGGGGCCGCGCTGGGCATGGCCGGAACCCTGATCCAGGGCCATACCCGCAACCCCATTGCCGAACCGGGCCTGCTGGGCATCAACCAGGGAGCCGCGCTGGCCATCGTCTCGGTGGCGGTGTTCTCCGGACCGCTGCAGCCCTGGCCGCAGGCACTGCTGGCGCTGGGCGGCGCACTAGTAGCTTCGCTGATAGTTTTCGGCATCGGCCGGGTGGACGGACGCGGCGCCTCGCCGATCACCCTGGTGCTCGTCGGAGCGGCGGTGACCGCGCTGTGCGCCGGAGTGGTCTCCGCCATCGTGCTACTCAGCGAGGCGGCATTGGAGACGCTGCGCTTCTGGCAGGTCGGTTCCGTGGTCCAGGGCTACGATTCGTTCCTGGCGCTCTGGCCGCTGCTGCTGGCCGGGACCGGGCTGGCCCTGGCCAATGCGCGCGGGCTCAACGCCCTGACCCTCGGTGAAGACTCGGCCCGGGCCCTGGGCATCACCGCGCCCCGGGCGCGCGGCATCGGGTTGGCGGCGATCGTGATGCTCTCCGGTCTGGCCGTCACCCTGGCCGGCCCCATCGCCTTCCTCGGCCTGCTGGTGCCGCATGTGGCGCGGCGGATCTTCGGCGCGGACTACCGCTGGGTGATCCCGGGCTCCGCGGTCTGCGGAGCGTTGCTGCTGGTGGTCGCCGACGTGCTCGGGCGCATGCTGGCGCGTCCCGGCGAGCTCCCGGTCGGCGTGGTGGTGGCCATGCTCGGGGCGCCCTTCTTCATCTACGTGGCCCGACGACGCAAGCCGGTCACCGTATGAGCGCCCGACGCACCGCGCCGACGGCGCTGCTGCTGCTCCTGGCCACGCTGGCGGTGCTCTGCCTGCATCTTTCCATCGGCGGCACCCCAATTCCGCTGCCCGACGTGGTCGGCAGCCTGCTCGGCATATCCCCGGATCCACGCACCGAGCTGGCCATTATGGAATTCCGGCTGCCGCGCAGCCTCGCGGCCTTATTCGCCGGCGTCGGCTTCGGCGTGGCCGGTGCGCTGACCCAAACCGTGGCGCGCAACCCGCTGGCCAGCCCGGATATCCTCGGCGTGACCAACGGCGCGGCGCTCGGCGCCGTCGCGCTGCTGGCGCTCACCAGCCAGGTGCAGGGCCTGCCGATGTTCCTGCACGCCTACGGGCTGCCGATCGCCGCCACGCTGGGCGGCCTGCTGGTCTCGGCGCTGGTCTTCTCGCTGGTCTGGCACAGCTCGCTGGAGAGCAACCGGCTGGTGCTCGTGGGACTGGGCATGAGCGGGCTCTGCGCCGCGCTGACCTCGTGGATGCTGACCCTGGGCGATGTGTACAACGCGCAGCAGGCATTGACCTGGATGGCGGGCACCGTCAACGGCGTCTCCTGGGCGGATCTGGCCATCGCCCCGCTGGTCATCGCCATAGGCGTCGCGCTGGCCGCGGCGCTGCGCAACCAGCGCGAAGTGCTCGCCCTGGACTCGGATACCTCCCGCGCGCTGGGCATGGACCTGGGCCGGGACCGCATCATCATGTTGGGCCTGGCCACCGCACTGGCGGTGGCCGCGACGGTGATTGCCGGGCCGCTGGCCTTCGTCGCGCTGGCCAGCGGGCACGCCTCGCGCTTGATTGCGCGCAGCACCGTGCCGCCGGTTGCGCATAGCGCGCTGGTGGGCGCGATCTTCGTGCTGCTTGCGGATTTGGCGGCGGCCCGGCTGTTCTCCGTGGTGCTTCCCGCGGGCGTAGCTACCGCCGTGATCGGCGCGCCGTACCTGATCTATCTGGTGATCCGCCAGACGCGGGTGCGCAGCGCCTGAGCTAGGCGCGCGGACGCAGCGCGGGAAAGTCCGAATCGCGGAATTCGGTGCCCGCGACCACACCGGTGCGGTGCCGGTCTTCCTCGGCCCGGCGCAGTTCGACCCGGCGGATCTTGCCCGAGATCGTCTTGGGCAGGTCGGCGAATTCGATCCGGCGGATGCGCTTGTAGGCCGCCAGGTGCTCGCGGCAGAAGCCCAGGATGTTCTCCGCCAGTTCGGGGGAGGGCTCATAGCCCGCCGCCGGGACGATATACGCCTTGGGCACCGTCAAGCGCAGGTCATCCGGCGCCGGGACCACCGCCGCCTCGCCGACGCCGGGGTGCTCGATCAGCACCGATTCCAGCTCGAAGGGGCTGAGCTTGTAGTCGCTGGACTTGAACACGTCATCGGCGCGGCCCACATAGGTGAGCACCCCGTGTTCATCGCGTTCGGCAATGTCTCCGGTGTGGTAAACCCCGTCCCGGAACACCTCGGCGGTCTTCTCCGCGTCCTCGAAGTAGCCCTTCATCAGCCCCAGGGGCCGCGGGGCGGTCACCAGGCAGATCTCGCCGAGATCGCCTTCCGCGCCGGTGGCCGGATCGCGGAGCACCACCTCATAACCGGGCATCGGGCGGCCCATCGCGCCGATGGTGATGCGCTCTCCGGGCGGGTTGGCGATTTGCACGGTGGTTTCGGTTTGCCCGAAGCCGTCGCGGATCACCTGGCCCCAGGCGCGCTGCACCTGATCGATGACCTCGGCGTTGAGCGGTTCCCCGGCAGAGACCAGCTTGATCGGGGGAGTTTGAAGCAGCGACAGGTCCGCCTGGATCAGCAGCCGCCACACGGTGGGCGGCGCGCAGAAGCTGGTGACCTGCTCCTTGGCCATCTGGCCCATCAGTGCCGCGGCGTCGAAGCGTTCATAGTTGTAGATGAAGACCGTGGCCTCGGCGATCCACGGGGTGAACAGATTTGACCAGGCGTGTTTTGCCCAGCCCGGGGAGGCCACATTCAGGTGCACGTCGCCTGGCTCCAGTCCGATCCAGAACATCGTGCTCAGATGTCCCACCGGGTAGGAGGTGTGGGTGTGCTCGACGAGTTTTGCCTTGGAGGTCGTGCCCGAGGTGAAGTAGCGCAGCAGGGTCTCATCGGCCCGGGTCGGCTCGCTCAATTCGAACTCGGCCTCGGCGGTGAGCGAGTCCTCGTAGCTGAGGATCCCGGCGGCCGGTGCGCCGCCGATCTGGATCAGCCGGTAGTCTCCGCGCACCGTCTCGAACTTGTGCATCTCCGACTCATTGGTGATCATCCAGGACACGTGGCCGCGTTCGATCCGGTCTTCGAGGTCGGCCGGGGTCAGCTGGGTGGTGCAGGGGACGAGCACCGCCCCGAGCTTGATGCCGGCAAGCATCGTTTCCCACAGCTCAACCTGGTTGCCGAGCATCACGGCGATCGAATCCGAGCGCTGCACTCCCTGGTCGCTGAGCCAGCGCGCGAGCTGGGTGGAGCGGGCCGAGAGTTCTCGCCAGGTGCGCCGCGTCGAACTGCCATCGAGTTCGGTAATGATCAGGGCCGGTTCCTCGCCTCGCTGCGGATCCGCGGCGAGGTGGTCGAACCAGTCGGTGCCGAAATTGAAGTGGGTGAACTCGGGCCAGCTGAAGGACTCCTTGGCCTTCGAGTAGTCCTTGCGGAGCTCCAAGAGTTGATTGCGGGCGGCGCGGAATTCCTCGCTGACGTTCATAGATGTCCTCCAACTTCCGTGTGGCTTCAAAAGGTGACCTGCGTTACGTGCCAATCTACTTGGATGTCAAAGCATTTCAAAGCACCCGCGCGCTGCTTTTTGAATTCGCGGCAGCCGAGTGGCGGGTCCGAGGGGAATGGAGATGGCAAACCCCTCGGGGCCACCGCGTACCAGCGGGGAATCCGAGGGGTTGGGTGAAGCCAGGCCACCGTGGCGGGCTCTAGGGGCACGGCTTCCATGACTTGCCACCGGGTGCGTAGCAGCGCGGACCGGTGTAGTTGCTGGGTCCCTGCTGGCGCGGCTGCTGGGTTTTCGGTCGCGGCTGCTGAACCTTGGGTGCGGCCGGTTTCGGTTTCTGCTGCTGGAGGCGACGTTGCTCGGCGGCCTTTTGTTCGGCAGCTTGTTGCTGTCGCTCTATGGCTGCGCGGCGCTGTTCTTCGGCTGCTTTTTCTTCCGCTGCCTTCTTTTTCTTTGCTGCTTCCTCTTTTTTCTTCTTTTCGGCTTCCTTTCGCCCTTCCTCGGCCTTGATCAGAGCGGTCTTATGGTCTTGATGTGCTTGTTCGATGCCGTTTGCGCGCGATATTGATGTATCGAGATTCGCTACGTTCTTGGCAAAGTGCGTGGCGAGTAGCGCATAAGCAACGGGATGCGAGTTCGGCGTGAGCTTGTCCAGTGCGCTTTTGGCACCATGTCCGAGTGCTATGGCGGCAGCGGCCTCTCCGGCCAGGCTTTCGGCTTCGTTGATCGAGTCCGCCGGAGCGTCGCCAAGCTGGCCCAGCGCTTGCGTGGCATCGTCCAGCTTTGCTGGGATAGTGCATTCGGCGTTTGGGTCGAAGAGCCCGGCGGTCGTGGTCGATGCTTCCTTCTCTGCCCGAAGCACTTCGTCATAGAATCGGACGTTCGGCTCATATTTGACCGCGATGCCAAGACCGGCGGCTGCGATCTCGGCACTTATCAGGCTTTTATCCTTGTAGACACCGGCCAGTGTGCGTCCATACCTATCGGTGCGTTCGATGTCGTACTCGAGCTTCACCTTGTCCCCTGGGGCGAGCAGCGATTTGAGGTAGTCGGAGGCTTCGGGGCCCATGCATTCGACGGCCTTATCCGGGTCCGCCGTCTCTGGGGTGTCGATGTTCAGGAGCCGCACGCGGGTTTCCTCGCCGGCGATGCGCATATCCACGGTGTCCCCGTCGATCACGCGGACTACCGTGCCGCGCGAGTCACTATTCAAGGTGCCCGCGTATACCGCGCCGCCGGTGACCAGGGCGGCCGTCACGCCGATCGAAATCCAGGCGGTTCTTTTCTTGCTCATTGATGACTTCCTTTTGAAGCTGCGAGTGGGGTGGGGTGATGAGCTCCCTTCGCTCATTCAAGAAGAGAAACATTGTCGCGTCAACTTAAATCCGATTGTGAACCGCGGGTGGCGGGCCCGAGGGTATTGGAGAACACTTGCAGGCAATCGGCAAAACACTTGAAGCTTCAACTAAATTGGAGTAGGGTGGTAATCAAGAACAGTCGACCGGTACCCAGAAAGGCCTCTCACCATGACGATCCTCCAAGCAGACAAGCTCTCCGCAGACCTCCAGATGAACGCCGTGCAGCTCAAGGTGGGGGACATGAAGGCCATGAGCGGCTACTACCAGCAGGCCCTCGGACTTGAGGTGCTGGGCGAATCTGCTCAGGGCACGCGCCTCGGCCGCGGCGCGCAGACCTTGGTGAACCTGCGGCACGCTCCGGGGCTCCAGCTGCCGGCCGCCGGGGAAGCCGGTCTCTTCCACACCGCGCTGCTCTTCGAAACCCAGGCGGATCTCGCCGCCACGGTGCTCTCCGCCGCGCAATTCGACCAGAGTCGCTTCGTGGGCAGCTCGGACCACCTGGTCTCCGAGGCCTTCTACTTCACCGACCCGGAAGGCAACGGCATCGAGCTGTACTGGGATCGCCCGCGCGAGGCGTGGTCGTGGTCCGATGGACAGGTGGCCATGGACACCGTGCACCTGGACCCGAACGCGTTCCTCAACTCGCACCTGAGCGAGCAGGCCATTGCCGCGCAGCGTACCGCCGAGGCGGAAATCGGCCACGTGCACCTGCAGGTCGGAGACGTGGCCACCGCCCGGGCGTTCTACGTCAATACCCTGGGCTTCGATGAGACCACCTCCCTGGGCAACCAGGCCTTGTTCGTCTCCGCCGGCGGCTACCACCACCACATGGCGATGAACGTGTGGAATTCGCGCGGCGCCGGACCGCGCAAGGACACCCTCGGATTGGGCGAGGTGCTGATCAACGTCCCGACCGAGGATGAGGTCGGCAAGCTCGCCGAACGCTTGAGCTTCGCGAAGGTGGAAAACCACCACACCGGTGCCGAGCTGCGCTTCATGGATCCATGGAACAACCAGCTGCGCGTGGCGGTCGGCTAGCTATTTCGCCGCCGGATCGGCGGAGTTCTGGCCGCGCGTATTGCCCCGGCCGTTTTCGCCTTGCACGTATCCAGATTCGTTTCGCGGTGGTAATCTCCAGTCATCGGATGAGGAGTGGGGTGACCGGCGATGGCCTCGAATGAGGGTGACAGGCTTCGGAGCATGGTTATCGCCTCGCCCAAGTGGGTGCACCGCAGAATCCAGACCAGTGACCACACAACACCTGGCCGGGTACTGCTGAAGAATTCCCTGGATTTGACCCCGCCAGCTTCGGCACGAATAGCCGGGAGTAAATCCCAGGTGGTCGTTCCCATCGCGATCCTCGATAAGAAGGTGTTAACCGGATTCTGGGTCAGGGACAGTTCGGGAGCTCCGCTGGCCGTAATTAGTCAGGAACGGTCAACCCGACTGGTGGCGGACATGCTGGTCAGCGTCGTCGAGCAGGCGGGAATCCAATTCACGTCCAACAGTGCCGAACGCCGGGCACAACTAAAATTCGTCAATAATTCCGAAGCCATTGCCCCGGTTCCACCGACCGCATTGCTTAAGGCTTATCCGCAGTTGCGGGAGGCCAATCCCACGATCCGGTTCATCAACGACTTCATCCATTTGCTCGCGAACTCATGGGTCGTCCTCGTGGAAGTCCCCGAGAGCACCTTGGGGCAGAGGATCATCGTCAGCTATGGGTACGACCTGCCGATGAACCAGGTTCCGTCGCCGAGGATTCTCCAAGACAACGACGTCTACAGCTTCGACGTGTCCGATCCCGGGTTTTCGCGAAGTCTGCATCACGAGGTGTTGGTCCCGCCAGAGCTTACGATTTTCGAAACCAGTCTAGAGCACGGCAGCGTGACCGGAGGCGTGGTCAGAAGCATTGCCACTGCAAGCACCCTGGGTCCAATATCCCATATCCAGAACCTGATTTTCATTCCGCGTTTCGCAAAAGCCGGAGTGGAATTCCGAATCCGGCCCGCTCCCGCGGGGATCAGCGCATTCACCCGGTGGGCCTTGCTCCTAGCCTGGGTGTTCATCCTCGCCAGTTTCGCGATTTGGCTCGGTCCCGCCGATTACTACCTGAGTCGGAATTGGTCGGGCTCAATTTCCTCGTCGGTGATACTCGTTGCACCGGCGCTATTCATGTCCTGGATGGCACGGGCGCCCGAGCCAGGGGTTGTGGCCAGGGCCCTATACCGGCTCCGCCTAATCAATATTCTCCTGGCCCTGTCGATGCTGACCATGGCCGGAGCCCTATCCGTCCAGTGGTCGCCGCGGGTGTGGACCCTGCTCTGGCTGATTGCCTATGCATTCGGCGCCCTCGCGCTGGTGTTCTGGTTGGCCGAGCGGGCCGTGCGCAAGCCGAGGAAATTTTCTCCCCGCCGCAATGGTTGAAATAAGTCAAAGCTCGTATGCTGAAGGTAGCCGAAAGGAGATCACCATGAGCCATCTACCCAGCATGGACCCGGAAGCCGGACTGCCGCAGAGCAGCAACCAGTTGGCGATCTCCTACGCCGAATCAACCCTCGACAATCACGCGGCGTATCTAGTTGACAGTTACCGAAAGATGCCTATCGAAGGCGTATACAAGGATCTGGACAGCGTCGCGGACTACGTGGAGCTTATGGAAAAGATGGGAGGGCTCTCGGCGGGCGAAAGCTCCGAGGCCCAGGACTGGACCGTCGAATAGCGCAAGGGGCTAGGCGCCGGTGATCCTGCCAATTTTCGCCGCGGCGCGCCGGATGAGGTTTTTCGGCAGCTGGCTTTGCACCTGCGGCATCGCGATCGCCGCGTGTTCCTGCGCTTCGACGGTGTCGTTCCAGTACGCCTCGCTCTTGGTGACAGTGGAGGCATCGGGCTTATAGGGCGGCTTGTGGAAGGAGAGGTGCGGGCGCTCCCAGGCGATATTCTTGCGCAGCACCCGCGCCGGGGTGCCCGCGGCAATGACATTGTTCGGAATCCTGCCGGTGACCAGGCTGCGGTAGCCGATCACCGAGCCGTCCCCGATGCTGGCCCCGGCCAGCAGGGCGGCCTGCGCGCCGATCCAGACATGGTTGCCGACCGTGATGTCCTTGGCCGGGTTGATCCGCTTGCCGGTTTTCACGTCGAAGATCGGGTGCCCGTCATCGGCGCGGAACTGGTTTCCGCTGGCGATCATCACATCATCGCCGAAGCGCACCGTCACCCCCTCCACCGCGCTGACCAAGGCCTTGGCGGTGGTGGTCAGGTCGCGTCCGATCTGCACCGTGGCATCCTGCCCGATGCGGATGTTCAGCTGCCAGCCCTTCTTCTTGCTGGGGCCGATGAGCAGCGTCCCGTTGTCGCAGTCGAACACCAGGTCCAGCCGGCCGATCTTGGCGTCCGGGTCGACCAGCACGCGGTTGTTTTTCCCGCGGATCTTGATCGCTATGTTCTTCTCGAAAACGGTGGGGGACTCGATCCGGTTGCCCAGCTCGTCCTCGTAGCTACTGAGCGCGGTAAGTTCAATCACGCTCACGACTCTAGGCGCTCAACCCGGCCGGCGGGCCGGAACCCGGCTGATTCGCAGGGCACTGCCAGCTGTCTCACCCTTGGCGTGCAGGCTAGCGGCCGCGCAGGTCCTCGATGAACTTATCGGCGCGTTCGAGGTTCAGCGCGAGCTTATTGCGCTTCTCGGTGGCCCGCTGCAGGTAGTCGGCGAGCAGGGCGCGGGCGGGCGCGTTCTGCGGATCGCCGGCCAGGGTGTCCACGGTGTCCAGCAGCGAGCCCATCTCCTCCAGGGTGAAGCCCAGCGGCTTCATCGAGCGGATGACCAGCATGCGCGCCAGGTCGGCGGGGGTGTAGATCCGGAAGCCGCCCTCGCTGCGTGTGGTCGCCGGAAGCAGGCCCACCTCGTCATAGTGGCGGATGGTGCGCTGGGAGAGGCCCGTGGCCTCGGCGATGTCCCCGATGTGCATTCTCGGTGCGGCCTCGGCCGGGGCCGGGGTGGATTCGTCCATGTGGTGCTCCTTGTCCCTCGGATTTAAACTCTACCCTTACGTTAAGGTAAGTTTGAATCGGTTGCTGCGCCGCCGGGGCCATTCCCGGTCTCGGCCTTGGTCTGCCCGAGGCCAGGGCCGCGCACACCCCACTGATTCTATGCAACGCGGTGCCACCGCGCTCGCCCCCTTTCCTGAACGGAGCCGGTAATGGCGACAAAAACCACGGCAGCACCCCCGGTTCCCACGCCGGAAGAGCGCCAATCGGTGCTGCGCACGCTCAAATCCCCGCGGCTGCTCAAGACCGAGGTGCTCGCCGGGCTGGTGGTGGCCCTGGCGCTGATCCCCGAGGCCATCGCCTTTTCCATCATCGCCGGGGTGGATCCGCGCCTCGGGCTCTTCGCCTCCTTCACCATGGCGGTGTCCATCGCCTTCCTCGGCGGGCGGCCGGCGATGATCTCCGCGGCCACCGGCGCCATCGCGCTGGTCATCGCGCCGCTGGTGGCCAGCCACGGCATCGACTACTTCATCGCCGCGGTGATCATGGCCGGCATCTTCCAGGTGCTGCTCGCGCTGCTCGGCGTGGCCAAGCTGATGCGCTTTATCCCGCGCCAGGTGATGGTCGGCTTCGTCAACGCCCTGGGCATCCTGATCTTCCTCTCCCAGGTGCCCGAACTGCTCGGCGTGCCCTGGCTGGTCTACCCGCTGGTGGCCCTGGGCCTGCTCATCGTCTTCGGCCTGCCCAGGCTCACCACCGCCGTCCCGGCCCCGCTGGTGGCCATCGTGGTGCTGACGCTGATCACCGTGCTGGCCTCGCTGGCCGTGCCCACCGTGGGGGACAAGGGTCAGCTGCCCGAATCCCTGCCGGCGCTGTTCTTCCCCGATGTGCCGCTGAACCTCGAAACCCTGCAGGTGCTCTTCCCCTACGCGCTGGCCATGGCCTTCGTCGGCCTGCTCGAATCCCTGATGACCGCCAAGCTGGTGGACGACGTCACCGACACGCGCTCGAATAAGACCCGCGAGTCCTGGGGGCAGGGCGCGGCGAATATCATCACCGGCTTCTTCGGCGGCATGGGCGGTTGCGCGATGATCGGGCAGACCATGATCAACGTCAAGGCCTCCGGGGCGCGCACCCGCATCTCCACCTTCCTCGCCGGGGTGTTCCTGCTGATCCTGGTGGTGGTCCTGGGCGACATCGTGGCGCTGATCCCGATGGCCGCGCTGGTGGCCGTGATGATCTTCGTATCGGTGGCCACCTTCGACTGGCACAGCATCAAGCCCGCCACCCTGCGCATGATGCCCAAGAGCGAAACCACCGTCATGCTGGCCACCGTCGTGGTCACCGTCGCCACGCACAACCTGGCCATCGGCGTGGGTGTCGGGGTGCTCACCGCGATGGTGCTCTTCGCCAACCGGGTGGCCCACCTGGTCACCGTTGAACGCCGCCTGGAGGAGCACTTCGGGGTGCAGATCGCCAAGTACGAGGTCAACGGGGAGCTGTTCTTCGCCTCCTCCAACGACCTCTACACCCAGTTCGACTACGCCGAGGATCCGGACCGCGTGGTCATCGACATGCACAACTCGCACCTGTGGGACGCCTCCACCAGCGCCGCGCTGGACGCCATCGGCGCGAAGTACGAGAAGTACGGCAAGACCGTGGAAATCGAGGGGCTGAACGCGGCGAGCCTGAAGATGCGCGAACGCCTGGGCGGCAAGCTCGGCGGCGGGCACTAGCCCGGCCGAAGTTCTCCACAGCCCGTCGGCGCCCGCGGGGCGCAGCCGGAAATGGCGTGATGATGGCTGCATGAGTATTTCCCAGCTAGCGGCCGGACTGACCGGACTGCGTGAATTCGTGACCGGGAGCATCCCGCAAGGCGCCATCGCCGTGCTCCTCGAGGTCATGGAGCTGTGCCTGGAGGTGCTGCAGAAGCTTTCGGTCCGGCTGCGCGAATCAACGGACCCGCGCGTGGCCGCCGCCCACGCGCTGTGCATCGAAAACATCTTCCGCTACGCCGTGCGCGAGCAACTTCGCGCGGCGGCCCACTGCGAGGGAACCGGCGCGCATCTGCTCGCCGAAGAAGAGCTGAGCGCGGTCCGCGACCACCGGGCGGACTACTCCCGGCCGGCGCGCCAGGAATCCGGACGCACCCTCTACCGGAATGCCGCCGGGTTCACCGCCGGCTGGCTCGGGCTGGACTTCCACGAGGCGGACCGGCGGATCAACGACGCCCACCTGCTGGTGGCCCGGCGCAATATGGACGGCAGCGCACTGTCGCCGCGCTTCGCAGAGCTCGCAACACTGCATTCCGGGCATGAAAGCCTCGACCCACGACGCGTCGCCAAAACCGCCCGCAGCCTGGAGCAGCTGGAACCGGCAGATACCAGCTTCGAGGGCGCGCCACTGGACCCGGTGGCAACGCACCGAGACGGACGGCCGATGCAGGCTCATGCGGTCAAGCTGCTCACCGAAGAAGACCGCGCCACCGGGGAAAAGAAGTTCACGGACCTGCTGGCCGGCTACCGCAAAGCCCACGCGCAGGCCACCGAGCCCGAATGCGGGTTCTTCAGCCGCGGCACCCGCAACGGGGTGGATACCTATCTGGTGCGCGTCAAGGGAGCCCAAGCCGAGCAATTCCGCTCATTTGTCGGACAGGCGGACAACCCGCGCACCCGAAGCGGCCAAGCAGCGCGCTCCGCCAACCCACCCGAACCGGCCCCCGAAACGCTATTCGACAGCGATCGGCCCGCCCCGGCGTGGGCGCAGATCCCGGCGGAGGATGAAGCCTCCGCACCCGAGTCAGCCGGAAATCCCACTCCCGGCCCGGAGGCACCAACAGGGGCCGCGGACAGAGCGGCCGAAGCGGACCAGGTCACGGTGGCCCAGCGCCGCCTGAACGCGCTGCTCGCCTCACTGACCCACTCGGCACCGGGCGCCAAGACCGTTACCCCGCAGATCCTGGTGAACATGCAGGCGCAGAACCTCGAAGACCTGGCCCAAGCCAAGGGGGCTGACCGCGCACGGTGTGGAACTCGACCCCGGCGAACTTCGCCAGCTCCTCTGCGATGCCCAGATCATCCCGATCGTCTTCGGCGGCAACGGCCAGGTGCTCGATGTCGGCAGATCCCAGCGGCTCTTCCCGGAGCCGATCAAGCGAGCTGCCTTCGCCCGGGACCGCGGGTGCATCGTCCCCGGATGCACGGCCCCGCATGAAATGCTCGAATACCACCATTGCAACTGGTGGGAACGCGGCGGCAAGACCTGCGTGGAAAACTGCGCGGTGCTCTGCCGGCAGCACCACACGGCAATCCATCGAAGATTGCTTAGAATTGCCATGGTCGATAGCCTGCCGCACATCCTGCTGCCCAAGTATCTGGACCCGGCGCAAATACCGCGGCGCAATAGCTACTTCTCTGCCGTCGCCTAACCCGAGCCCGGGAGTAGCCGGCTCAGTAGCGCATCCCACAAAGATTGAGTTGGTATCGCTTGTGAGTCTCTGGCATGATTGGAAGGTACTCGATTTATTGTGGACCCTCTCTCCGTGATAGATCCTGTCCTTTTTTAGAGTTGAACTAGTACGGCCTGCCCCACAGGCGCGAAACGTTTGGCTCGCCCATGTTGAGAAACAGGAGACCACTAAAGTGGCCGTAAAGATTCGTCTGAAGCGCTTCGGTAAGATGCGCGCACCTTTCTACCGCGTTGTTGTTATGGACTCGCGCGCCAAGCGCGATGGCCGTGCCATCGAGGAGATCGGTAAGTACCACCCAACCGAGAACCCATCGATCATCGAGATCGATTCCGAGCGTGCACTGTACTGGCTTTCCGTTGGCGCCCAGCCAACCGAGCAGGTACACAAGCTGCTGACCATCACTGGTGACTGGCAGAAGCACAAGGGCATCGAAGGCCAGGAAGGCACCTACCAGGTTGCCGAGCCTAAGCCTGCATTCGTTGCTCCTGAAAAGGGTTCGGTGATCCTCAAGGAGGCCATCACCAAGAAGGCCGAGAAGCCAGCTGCCGAGCCGGCAGAAGCTGAAGCCACCGAGGCCGAGTAATCATGCTTGCCGATGCGCTGGACCATTTGGTTCGCGGGGTAGTCGAGGAACCGGAAGACGTCAGGGTTGCCCTGAAGTCCAACCGCCGCGGCGACCTGCTCGAAGTGCGTGTGCACCCGGATGATCTCGGTCGTGTGATCGGTCGCCAGGGACGTACCGCACGGGCACTGCGTACCGTGATGGCAGCGTTGGCTAAGGAGCCGATTCGTGTTGATGTTATCGACACCGATCGTAGCCGCTAGCCAAGCAACTTTGAGGTCAGGCGCAAGCTGATCTCACCACAGAAGGAGTTTCCGCTCAACAGGGCGGAAACTCCTTCTCGTGTTTCACCCGCCAGCTTTTGGCACCACAGCGCGTGGCACCGTCCCGTGAATCCAAGGAGAATGATCACCAGATTATGCGATTGCAGGTAGCACGTATCGGCAAGCCCCACGGAATCCGTGGCGAAGTGACCGTTCAGGTCCTCACCGACGTCCCAGATGAACGTTTCGCACCCGGCGAGGTGCTCCACGTCATCGACGGTCCGGTCAAAACCTTGACCGTCAGCAAGTCGCGCTGGAACAAAACCATTCTTTTGGTCGCCTTCGAAGAAATCAAGGACCGCAACACCGCAGAAACCCTGCGCCAGGCACGCCTCGAAATCGAGGTCACCGGCGAGGAAGAAAGCGAATCGGATGAATGGTACGAGCATGAGCTTCTCGATCTGAAGGTGATGCACGAAGGCACGCAGGTCGGCGTGATCACCGCGCTGCGCACCAACCCGGCCCAAGACCTCCTGGTCTTCGAGGACAACAATGGCGAGGAGATCTACCTGCCGTTCGTGGACGAATTTGTCCCCGACGTTGATCTGGAAGCCGGCACGCTGACCATCACCCCGCCAGCCGGGCTGCTGCAGCTGAACCAGGACGATTCCGAGGAAGAAAAGTAAGCATTATGCGCATCGACGTAGTCTCCATCTTCCCGGAGTACCTTGCACCGCTGGATCTATCGCTGATCGGCCGCGCCCGCGAGGGCGGAATCCTCAACTTGAACGTCACCAACCTGCGTGACTTCACCACCGACCGCCACCACAAGGTCGACGACACCCCTTTCGGCGGCGGCGCCGGCATGGTGATGATGCCCGAGCCATGGGGCCAGGCGCTGGACACCGTGCGTGCTTCGGCCCCGGCGGATCGCAAACCAATCTTAATCGTTCCTTCCCCGGCCGGAGCGGTCTTCGACCAGCAGATGGCCTATGACCTCGCCGAAGAAGAGCACCTGGTCTTCGCCTGCGGACGCTACGAAGGAATCGACGAGCGCGTCATCGAATACGCGCACGAGAACTTCACCGTCATCCCCGTCAGCATCGGGGACTATGTGCTCAATGGGGGAGAAGTAGCGGTGATGGTCATGGTTGAGGCCATCGCCCGACTCATCCCCGGAGTGATCGGCAACCCGGAATCCCTGGTCGAAGAATCCCACTCGGATGTGCTGCTCGAATACCCGGTCTACACCAAGCCTGCCGCCTGGCGCGGCCGCGAGGTGCCGGAGGTATTGCTCGGCGGCAACCACGCACGGGTGGCCCGCTTCCGCCGCGACGAACAGATTCGCCGTACCGCCACTCGCCGTCCGGATCTCATCCAACTGCTCGATGCGAGCAAGCTGAACCGCAAGGATCGCGATGCTCTCTGGCACTCCGGATTCGCCGTTGTCGACGGAGAAATCATCGCAAAATCGGAGCTGGACTGGGCTAAAGAGTCCTAGATCACCATCGAGCCGGGTGCGCATACTCGCGCCCCTAGGCAGAATATGGCAAAATTGTTTCTTGGTGTGTTTTTGTCCTACTCCTGCCACAGGGGGATGAGGGACACGGAAAAACCGCCGCATCGGCAGCGACAGGCTGCCGGTGGTAACACGTTTCGGAGAGATCGCCTTATCGGTTGATGAGCTCCGCTACGAGGATTCGGTGACCTGTGGCATTGATCCTAGAGGATGCACAATGCATATTCTTGACTCAGTAGATGCAGCTTCGCTGCGCTCCGACGTTCCAGCCTTCGCTCCGGGTGACACCCTGAAGGTTCACGTCAACATCATCGAAGGTAAGAACTCGCGTGTTCAGGTTTTCCAGGGCTACGTCCTTGGTCGCCACGGTTCCGGCCTGGGCGAGACCTTCACCGTGCGTAAGGTTTCCTTCGGTACCGGTGTTGAGCGTACCTTCCCAGTTCACTCCCCAATCATCGACAAGATTGAGGTAGTGACCAAGGGCGACGTGCGTCGTGCAAAGCTTTACTACATGCGCGATCGTCACGGCAAGGCTGCGCGTATCCGCGAGAAGCGCGACTTCGGCGGCAAGAAGTAATCTCTGTTCTCTGATGAACGAGATTGCTAGCCCCGAGCGAGCAATCACGAAGCGCCGGACCTGGTTTTGGGTCTGGCGCTTCGTTGTTCTCGCCGTCATCTGTGGCCTTATCGCCACCCTATTCATCCGCGCACTGGTGCTGGATGTCTACCGCATCGAGTCCATCTCGATGCAGAGCACGCTTAATCCCGGGCAAAGCGTCATGGTCGACCGTCGCGCCTATGCCCACGCAGATCCGCAACGCGGAGATGTAATCGTCTTCGACGGCCGCGGTTCATTTCTTCCATACGCCCGCGCATCCTTCGCCGATGACCTGCTCGGCGCGCTGCGCCTTAGCGGGACCGAAAATACCTACATTAAACGCGTGATTGCCGTTGGCGGTGACACGGTAGACTGCTGCGGCTCGGATGGGAAGCTCAGTATCAACGGTGTGCCGACAGACGAGCCGTATATATATGAAGGAGATGCGGCCAGCGAACAAGAATTCATCGGGGTCGTCCCCGAGGGGCGATTGTGGGTTATGGGGGATCACCGGTCAAGGTCTGAAGACTCCAGAGCCCTGCTCGGATCCAGTGGCGGCGGGATGATCAGTGTTGACCGGGTCGTCGGCAAGGCCACGCAGATTGTTTGGCCGCTGGATCAGCGCACCGGCATCGAGTAATAAGCCCGCAACATCCCCGAGTTGGCGAAAAACTTTAAAAACTTTTCACTCAGCGCGAATATCCCCAAATGATAAATGCTTGAAAATACAAGCTTTTCTGGTGTGGCTGAGAATTCATTGCGAATTCTCAGGTCGCACTTAGCTGACTAGCGATAAGTAACCGAACTGCAATCTTAAACTATTTCCCTGGTTCGGCATCGATTCGAGACAAGATCCTTCGGTGATGGAATGACAAGGGAAAATGTTCGCGTGAATATCTCCGTTTGTTGGACTCGCTCCTTGAAACTCCCTCTGTAAAACCGATATTGTTTCAATTTGGTAACAACACACTGCTCTGAAGTGCGCCCAGACCGGGTCGCGACCTTCAAGCGATCGCACCACTTAACTGGGAGAAGCATTAATGCCAAAACCAAAGAACATGACTGCGCAGCGCGGCATCGTCGCTGCCGCGGCCACCGCACTGGTGGTTGGCGGTAGCTTCATTGCTCCCGCAGTCGCAGCCGATAAGGCTGAAAGCACTCCGGCCCCTTCGCAGAGCCCGAGCGCTACGCCATCGGCCTCGGATGTTGCAGTTGACACCAAGGGCTTGGACGAAGCAATCGAGCGCGACTTGAACAAGTCGCCAGAGAAGTACCTTGAAGATGCAAAGGCAAACGACACCGTTGCCGAGGTCACCAAGAAACTTGAAGCTGAAGGCGTAAAGGTCAAGGCCAGCGTCAAAGACGGCAAGGCCGAGTTCAAGGTTGCCGCAAAGGACGCGAAGAAGACGAAGGATGTAATTGCATCATCCGCCGCCCCCCTCGAAGCCGAGCTAGTTACTGTCCCAAAGATAACTAGTGTCAACGAGCTGTACTCCGAGGTAGTTGAGAAGGTTCAGCCTGAAGAAGTTGAACAACTGACGGCTATCTTGGACACCGAAGAAGGGCTTCAGATCATTGCGGGTGGCATTGCCAGCAATGAAGGTCCGACGAAGATGAACGGAAAGTCCTCTCAGCAGGACAAGTCGCCCAGCCCACGCGCTTCGAAGTCTGCGGACAAGAACAAGCTCACTTTGGATGCATTCGCCGCACAAGCCGGCGTCGACCTGGTGGAGACTGAGGGTGAAGGCAAAGCAAGCGCCAGCGCCATCGAAGATATCTACGGTGGAATGGGATACGGAATCGCTCCATCAGGGCAGGATCCGACATTCCTTTGCTCTGTAGGCTTCAATGCTTGGGACCCATCAGGCGCTGACGCGATTATCACTGCGGGACACTGCACGCAAGACGGTGCAATGACCGACACCTACGTAGTTGAGCACGGCGACCCGGATCAGATCGAGGGTATTAGCAACAAGCTTGGCACGTTTGGCTTCAGCCAATTCGGTGGCCCGAACAATTCCGGCACGCCAGGTGTTCCGGAGAAGCCGGAGCTTGGTACCGACATTGCCGTTATTGACGCGATCAACCCCGATCTGATGTTGCATGACCAGGTTTCGGAATGGCCAGCGAACCAGGACGAGCGTGAAAGCACCATTCAGGTTACTGGAGTAGCGACCGCTACTGTTGGTGCCCAGGCTTGTTCCTCGGGACGCACTACCGGATGGAGCTGCTCAGAAATCATTGGTGAGGGCTTGTTCTTCGTAGGTGGCTACGATGATGACGTCCGCGCTGTCTGGGGCTACACTGCGCCAAACCCGAACCAGAGTGTTTTGGACCAGGGTGACTCGGGTGGTGCCGTGCTCATCGGCAACAAAGCAGTCGGTATCAACTCGGCGAACTCCGGTGGCGAAGATGGTCTGGAAGACACTGCCGATGACCTTGCCTTCTACACTGGTTTAGTTGATGCACAGGAGCGCATTTCAGGCGTTGCCGACTACCAAGTGAAGTTCTTCGTGGAGGCACCAGCTCAGAGCTCGCCAGCAGCTGGCGCTGAGGTCAAGCCGGGAGCAACCATCACCGGTAAGGTTGAAGGCGCTTCGACAGGCACCCAGGTCCGTATCGTTGTCGACGGCAAGCTGTACAAGCTTGCTGACGTCAAGGCAGACGGGACTTTCACCTTCGTCGCACCTGCAGAAGAGGGCGAGTTCAGCTTCCGCATGACCGCAGTGAACGGCTTCAACAAGTCGGGCAATGCAACCGGTTCGGTACTCGTTGCGGCTCCGGAGCCAACTCCGACGCCGACCCCAACTCCTACCGAGGAGCCAACCGCGACTCCTACCGAGGAGCCAACGGCTACTCCAACTGAGGAACCTACCGAGTCGGCTACTCCTACCGAGGAGCCAACGGCTACTCCAACCGAGGAGCCAACGGCTACTCCAACTGAGGAACCTACCGAGTCGGCTACTCCAACCGAGGAGCCAACGGCTACTCCAACTGAGGAACCTACCGAGTCGGCTACTCCAACTGAGGAGCCAACCGAATCGGCTACTCCTACCGAGGAGCCAACCGAGTCGGCTAAGCCAACTCCAACCGAGGATGATTCCGAAGAGCCTACCGAGGCTCCAAAGGATGACCAGACTCCAACCAAGTCGCCTGAGCAGAAGGACCCGCTGGCCGATACCGGTTCCAGCACCGTTCCGCTGATCGCCGCTGGTGGAGCCCTGGCTCTCGTAGGCGCAATGTTCCTGCTGTTCCGCCGCGGAAACCGTCGCCACAGCTAAGGGATAATCCCTAAACGGTTGTAGCCCCGGCCGCGACCCGAAAGTGCCCCGCTACCGGCAACGGTAGCGGGGCACTTTCACTTGGCACACATGTGCCTCACCGAATACTTTGCAGAAGCCCAGTTATCATCTTCCTAGGTGATCCTAATGACCTTGAGGCGGTAGTACCATGATCTACAAATCCCCATCAGCTCGTCGTTCACTTGCACTGGCATCCACCGCAGTCGTCGCAGGGCTCATGCTCTCCGGTTGCGGGCAGGCGTCCACCAGCGGCGAGGGAACTACTGAACCTACCGGCAGCGAGAATGTTGTGGACCAAAACGCACTTCTAGAAACCAACGACGCATTGTCCGCCACCTTGGGGGAGGACTATGTGCAGGGCTGGATCGAAGACGGCAAGCTCAACGTGTCGACCACCGACGAAAGCCAGATGAAGGCCATCGAGGAAGCCGGTGCGGAGCCGCACCTGGTTGAGTACTCCGCCGATGATCTCCGCCAGGCCATCAAGGACGTGATGAAGTGGCAGGCAGGGCTGGAATCCCCGCTGAACGTTTCGATCCACGGCTACACCCTGAACCCGAAAATCGGTGGACTGACCCTGTCGGTGGATTCCAGCCACCTGGAGGAAATCAAGACCTTGCTGGAAGCGGAGAAGCCATTGGGCGGCATCCCGGTCGAATTCCAGAAGAGCGGCGGCATCGCCACCCGCGCCAAATAACCGGTTGCGTTAAAGGCCGGCCAAGCACATCTTATGCTTGGCCGGCCTTGCACGTTAAGCCGCGATTTTTACGCGCTGAGCTGGCCTCCGGCGCAATGACCTGCGCGCCAAGTAAGATGAGAAGTATTGCATGACAGTGAAAGGTAAGAAACCGAACGTGAGCGCCGAATCCGCAGAAGTACCCCCAGCGCGGGGCCCGTTGTACCGGCTTTGGCGATTTGTAAGAGAAGTGCTGATCATTCTCGTCATCGCTATTGCGCTCTCCTTGCTCATCAAGACGTTCTTCTTCCGCGCGTACTACATCCCCTCGGGGTCGATGGAGAATACGCTGCAGATCAACGACCGCATCTTCGCCAACCTGATGACTCCCGGCCCGTTCGACCTCGAACGCGGCGACGTGGTGGTCTTCCGCGACGACCTGCAGTGGCTGCCGCCGCTGGAAAACGACCCGACTGCCTTGGAGAACGCACTGTCCTGGGTTGGCATCCTGCCGGCCGCCGACGAGCAGTACTTGGTCAAGCGCATCATCGGCATGCCGGGGGACACCGTCGAGTGCTGCAGCTCCGATGGCAAGCTCACCATCAACGGCGAACCCATCGACGAATCGTACATCTTCGCGGGCGACGCACCGAGCGACATCAAGTTCCAGGTGACGGTTCCGGAGGGAAAGGTCTGGGTCATGGGTGATCACCGCGGCGCCAGCGCCGACTCGCGCTTCCACGTCGATGTCCAGGGCGGCTTCGTGGACCTGGAGTCCGTCCAGGGCCGCGCCTCGGTCATCTCCTGGCCGCTGAACCGACTCGGCGGGATCGACACCCACGAAGAAGTCTTCGCCAACGTCCCTGACGCAGGCAGCAACTAGGCCCCGGCCCATGGCCACGACTAAGGCACAGCCCACGACCCTGGAGCACGAACGGGCCTTGGCGGCCGAGCACGGCGTGCGCTTCATCGGCGCGGCGGATGAGGTGGGCCGCGGCGCCTTGGCCGGCCCCATCACGGTGGGCGTCAGCGTCATCGACATGCAGCAGGTGACCGAATTCCCCGAACTGCGCGATTCGAAGCTGCTCACCCCCGCGCGCCGCGAAGAACTTGTGACCCCGGTGCGCGAATGGGCGCTCGGCTACGGCGTGGGGCATGCCAGCGCCGCGGAGATCGATCAGCTCGGGGTCACCGGGGCGCTGCGCCTGGCCGGCACCCGCGCCGTCGCACAGAGCGCCGTGGCCCCCGAGGCGATCCTCTTGGACGGCAGCTACGACTGGCTCACCGCTCCGGAGCAGGATCTTTTCGACCTGCTGGACGATGAGCGCGAACCGGTGGGGCTGCACATTCCGGTGCGCACGATCATCAAGGGAGATATGACCTGCCAGGCGATCGCCGGCGCCTCGATCCTGGCGAAGGTGGAGCGCGACGGGATCATGGTCCAGGCCGCCACCGAGTATCCGGCCTTCGGCTGGGAAATCAACAAGGGCTATGCCACCGCCACGCATCGGGCGGCAATCGAAAAACTTGGCCCCTGCGACCTGCACCGGAAAAGTTGGAACTTGACTTCCAAGCCCGAAAAGGCCCAAGGTAAAACCTAGAGACAAAGGACGAACCATGGCTGCCGAAGACCTCGAAAACTACGAATCAGACCTCGAATTACAGCTGTACCGCGAGTACAAGGCCGTGGTGGGGCTGTTTAACTATGTGGTGGAAACCGAACGCCGCTTTTATCTGGCGAATCAGGTCGATGTGAAGACCCTGACCGATTCCGGCGAGGTGTACTTCGAGCTGAACCTCACCGACGCCTGGGTCTGGGATATCTACCGCCAGGGCCGCTTCGTGAAGACCGTGAAGGTACTGACCTTCAAGGATGTGAACGTCGAGGAACTGAACCGCGACGAACTGCAGATCCCCAAAGAAGGATTGCAGGGCTAAACGCACCGAACGCACGAAGGCTCCCAACCAGCAACTGGTTGGGAGCCTTCCGCGTGCTCAAGTGCTTACGCTAGTGACTAGTCGGTCATGCCGTCGACGAACTCGCGGTTCTCTTCCATCCACTGCTTGACCAGCGGCTGGTAGTCGTCGGTGTCGTTCTCGACGAACAGCAGGTTCTCCAGATCGTAGAGGGTCTCCAGATCCATCTTGAAGTCGCCCATCCACTTGGCTACCTCGGCGTGGTCGTCGGCGAAGCCGGTGCGGCTGAAGGTGTGAATGCCTTCGGCGTCACCCAGGGAGCCCTTCGGGTCTTCCAGGTTCTTCACCGGGAATGCGGCGTTCGCCCAGTGTGGCTCCCAGAGGGTGACCACGATGTTCTCGCCGTTATTTGTCGCGGTCTCCAGCTCGGTGAGCATCGCGGCGGTGGAGCTGGTCAGGAATTCCATATCGTCCAGACCGTACTCCGGGATGGCCGCCTCGTTCATGGCCTCGGTCAATCCGGCACCGGGCTCGATGCCCACGATGCGGTTGTTGAACTTGTCCGCGTTCGCCGCCAACTCGTCCAGTGAATCGATCGGCGCGTCCTCGTTGACGGCTACGGTCAGCCGCGACTCGGTGTTCCATGCGCCCAGATCCTCGATCTCGTCGCCGTAGTCTTCCAGGTAGGAGGCGTGCGTGACCGGCAGCCACACGTCGGTGGTCAGGTCGTAGTCGCCCGAGGACAGTCCCTCAAAGAGGGGAGCGACGTCGGAGTTGGTCAGCTCGACCTCGTAGCCCTTTTCCTCCAGCACCGCCTTCCACAGCTCGCTGCTGGCAATGCCTTCATCCCAGCCGTTGAAGACCGCGATATTCAGCTTCTTGTCTTCTCCGGCGGCTTCGTTTCCGCCATCGTTGCCGCAGGCGGTCAACGCCAGGGCGCTGGCGGCGAGAACCGCTCCAACTTTGAAGTAATTGCGTTTCATGATCGTGTTTCCTTTCGGTGTGGCGGTCAATTCCGCCGGATTCATTGGTGATTCAGCACGGGGTTCAGGCCGCGAGTTCTTGTTCCTTCGCCTTGGCTGCGGCCTTGCGGCGCTTGGCGAACCAGGTGAAGAGCCCGGACTGCCGTCCGAAGGCATTGGTCAACCGATCCAGGATCATCGCGAGGATCACCACGCCCAGTCCTGCCTCGACGCCCAGTGCGGTATCCAGCCGGCCCAGCGAGGCGATCACGTCGCCGCCTAGGCCGCCGGCACCGACCATGCCGGCGATCACGACCATGGACAGCGAAAGCATGATGACCTGGTTGACGCCGGCCATGATGGTCGGCAGGGCTAGTGGAAGTTGGATCTGGCGCAGGATGCGCCCGGGGGAGGAGCCGAAGGCCTGGCCGGCCTCGACCACTTCCCGATCCACCGAGCGGATGCCCAGTTCGGTGAAGCGCACGCCGGGGGCCAACGCGAAGGCGATCGTGGCCACGATGCCCGGGGCCACGCCGACGCGGAAGAGCATCAGCGCCGGAATCAAGTAGACGAAGGCCGGCATGGTCTGCAGGAAGTCCAAAAATGGCCGGACGATCTGCGAGAAGGTCTGCGACTTGGCCGCCCAAATCCCCAGCGGCAGCGAGATCAACAGCGCCCAGAAGGTTGCCACGAGTACTAGAGCCAGAGTGATCATGGCGTTATCCCATTGGTCCATGCCCACGATCAAGACCAGCCCGAGCGCCGCGCCGAGCATGAACTGCCAGCCGCGGGCGAAGAGCGCAATGAGTGCCACCAACGCGATGATGATCGAGAAGTGCGGAGTGCCCAGCACGTAATAGACCCCGTCATACATCTCCACGAAGATCGCGCGCAGAAAATCGAAGAACGGGCCCAGATTGTCTACGACCCAGTTGACGCCCTTTTCGGCGGTATCTCCAACCGGAATAATGAAGTCGTTCATTAGTTTTCCTCCCCGGCGCCCTGCAGGGCCGCGCTGACAACATTGCCCGGCAGCGGTTGATCCAGCACCGTCATTTCTTCGGTCGGTGGGGCAGTGGAAGCCAGGGCCGCCAGCAGCGTCACCCGCGGGATCACTCCCAGCAAGCGGTTCTCGCTATCGGTGACGGTCACCGGCAAGGGGGACTCCACCGAGGGAACGAACAGGTCGATCAGCTGCGTGTCGCGGTTCACCGATTCCAGCGGCTGGATCTTCGAGGCGATGGAAGTCTCGCCCTGGCGGACCAGCTTCAGCGCGTCGCGGTCGGTGATCATCCCCAGCACCTTGCGGTCCCGGTCGGTGACGATCGCCGCGGAGAGGAACATCTCGTGCATGGTGCGCAGGGCGTTGCGCGGCCCGGCCGTCTCCTGGATGACCGCCCTAGTCGGCTCGAGCACCGAGGAGGCGGTCAGCACACGGGCGCGGTCCACATCCTGCACGAACTGGGCCACGTAGTCGTTGGCCGGATCCATCAGGATTTCCTCCGGGGTGCCCACCTGGACGATCTGCCCGTCGCGCATCACCGCGATCCGGTCCCCGAGGAACATCGCCTCATTCAAATCGTGGGTGATGAACACGATCGTCTTACCGAGCTTGGCTTGCAGCTGAACCAGCTGTTCTTGCATCTCGCGGCGGATCAGCGGGTCAAGGGCGGAGAACGCCTCGTCCATAAGCAGCAGTTCGGTGTCTGCCGCCAGCGCCCGGGCGATGCCCACGCGCTGCTGCATGCCACCGGATAGTTCGCTGGGCATCTTGTCGCCCCAGCCGGTCAAGCCGACCAGATCCAAGGTTTTCGCGGCGGTGGACAGCCGCTGGGCCCGGCCCACGCCCTGCTGCTCGAGCGGGTAGGCCACATTGGCCAATACGGAACGGTGCGGCAGCAAGGCGAAGTGCTGGAAAACCATAGAGACACGTTTTCGCCGCACCTCGCGCAGCTTCGCGGCCGACATCCCGGTGATCTTGTCTTCCCCGACGGTGATCTGCCCCGAGGTAGCGTCCCACAAGCCGTTCAGCGTGCGGATCAGCGTGGATTTGCCCGAGCCGGAGAGGCCCATGACGACAAAAATTTCGCCTTCTTTAACTTCAAAGGAGGCATCGATAACGGCTGCGGTGTTCGATGCAGGCAGATCTTGCCGCTTCGTACCGGCTTTGAGCTTCTTCACCGCTTCCTGCGGTTTGCGACCGAAGACCTTATACAAGTTCTCGACCTTGACGGCGATGTTGCTGGTCATTGTCTCCACTGCCCGTCTACCTGTGAAGGCACGGGCCGATTGGGGACCACAAGCCGCGGTCGCAGCAGTCGAATCCTCGAACTAAAGATCGCTGGCACTCGCTTCTTGCTTGCACGGCCCGAAGTAAACCTCCAGCTCGTGCAGGGTCCTTGATTCTTTTATTCTTGGTCGACACAAACTGCATGTCGAGACCGGATATCCACACTAACAAATTGCCGGAGAATTGTTCTCTGGCTAAGTGCAAAATCCTCCAATATCATGCTCCTAAAACCTCAACTTATCGCGGATTCTAGGCGCTGAATCGCAAGTTACCCAATTGTTATAGACGGTGGGTCAAAATCCTGGTCAGCGATCCGATCTCCGGCTGACCCATAGAGCCGCTTGAATCCGGACAGTGCGGTTCAATCGGCGCCCGCACGCAAGCAGAATTCCGGCTTCGCGGGTCCGGTGCGCAATGTGCCGAGTTAATGGAAATCTTGCCAATTTGAATATTCATGAAGATTATTTCCGGGAACGAAGTTTCTTGGTCGCCGTATTTCAAACGCCCAATTCTTCGTAGACGAACGACCGAAATTGAAGACGGGGATTTATCAAATATCAGCAAGAGCAACGCTGAGTAGGCCTGTTTTATAGATAGTTATGCATGCGTAAAACTCCGTGGGCAAATTCAGAATCCATGGAGAATCCAAAGGGATGCGAGTTTCAAGAATTCGCTGGTTGGTCGTTATTCCATGAAATTTGCGCACCATCATGGTTTCGATTCACCAAGTTGCGAGGACTCCAGAAGTGGCGAATAGTCCGATGCTCCGAGTGCCGCGGCCCCTTGGCTCGCTGTCGCGCCCGCAATCAGGGATTGCCGTCGGTGGGAAACGGATCCAACCAGCAGATCGGTTCGGCGGGGAGGTCCTCCGATGACTGGATTTTCCTGAATCCACGGTTTCTCCACAACTGGTAGCCAGACAACACGCGTTGAACCCGTGCGCCCGCATGATGAATGACAAGTCATGAGTCCTATATGAAAGTTTCGTCATGAAAAACAAACACCAAGTTCTCGGTGCGCAAGGCGAACAAGCCGCCGCCGACTACCTCACCGCACAGGGTTATACGATCCTCGATCGCAATTGGCGCTGCAAATCCGGGGAGCTCGATCTGGTGGCGGCAGATGCCGACGGGTTTGTGCTGGCAGTCGAAGTGAAAACCCGAAGCTCGATACGCTATGGCACCGGCTTCGAGGCGATTACTCCGACGAAATATCGTCGCCTGCAACGATTGCTGATCCAATGGAGCCAAGCCCGCCAACGCTACATCGGCATCTTGCGGATCGACATCGTGGAGGTCTACCCCAAGGCCGCGGGGTTCAGCTGCGAACATCACCAGCAGGTGCGGGCATGAGCGTGGCACGCACCTGTGCGGTCGCGCTGCACGGGGTGCAAGCCGCGCTGATCGATGTGGAGGCGGACCTTGGCAACGGCATTCCTGGATTCCTGATTCTGGGCCTGCCGGATGCCTCCCTGAACGAGGCCCGCGAACGAATCAAAGCCGCCGCCCGAAACAGCGGGATTCCCCTGGCCAACCGGAAGCTCACGGTGAATCTCAGCCCGGCGACGCTGCCGAAATTCGGCTCGGGCTTCGACTTGGCGATCGTCATCGCGGCCTTGGCCGCGGACAACCAGCTGTCCGTGCCAGCACGGACGATCTTCTTAGCCGAGCTGGCCCTGGACGGTACCTTGCGGCCGGTGGCCGGGGTGCTGCCCACCGTACGGTTTGCGCTCGGCGCTGGCTACACTCATGTGGTGGTGAGTGCCGCTAACGCCCAGGAGGCAGCGCTCGTCCCCGGTATGCGGGTTACCGGGGCGGAGCATCTCGGAGAAGTGCTGGAATTTTGCGGGGCACCGGTGGAAAGCATTCGCACCTACCTTCGGCATCGGCGCCAACCCACCGAACAAGTGCCCGCGGCCGATGAGCCACCCCAAGATCTATGCCTGGTCAACGGCCAGCTCGAAGCCAAGCTGGCCTTGGAAATCGCAGCCGCGGGCGGTCACCATCTGATCATGGTGGGACCGGCCGGAGCGGGCAAGACGATGCTGGCGCGCTGCCTGCCGGGCATCCTCCCGCCGCTCGATGACCCCGACTCGCTCGAAGCGACGGCGATCCATTCGATTACCCGCGGCGGGCAAGGCGGCATCAAGCAACTTCAACGAACGCCTCCCTTCGTCGCGCCACACCATACCGCCTCGGCGTCGGCCTTGCTCGGCGGCGGAAGCAGAGCCATTCGCCCCGGTGCGATCACCCGGGCCCATGCCGGAATATTGTTCCTCGACGAAGCCACCGAATTTCAAGCCGGTGTGCTCGATGCGCTGCGCCAACCGGTCGAGGAAGGGCGGATCAACCTCGCCCGAGCCAGCGGACATCAACAATTGCCTGCGCGTTTCCAACTGATCTTGGCCGCCAACCCGTGTCCTTGCGGACGCAACTTTGGAACCGGCACCGCGTGCACCTGCACCCCCAACGCCCGGAGGCGCTACTTCTCCAAGCTTTCCGGACCCCTGCTGGACCGCATCGACCTCCAGGTTCGCATGAACGCGGTCACCGGCCAGCAGCTGCTCGGGCGGGATGCCGTTGAAGCCAGCGCACAGGTCCGCGAACGAGTTCTGCAGGCCCGCGCGCGGGCCACCGAAAGACTCAAGCCTTGGGGGCTGAATTGCAACGCACGCCTATCGGCCAAGGTCTTGCGCCGAGAACTTCACTACCCGCAGGCCACGCGGCGGGCGCTGGAACTCATCTCGGAGCAGGCGGATCTTTCGGCCCGCGGCATGGACCGCATGCTGCGTGTCGCGTGGACCATAGCCGACCAGCAAGAACACCAAGAGCCGACGGTGGACGATCTGGACGCCGCACTGCATTTTCGGCAAAACCTCGAGCCCCGATAGGAGATCGGTCATGCATTGTTCCTACACTCCCGAGCAGTTGTGCCTCGCAGAACTCAACACGCTAATTGAGCCAAACGACTACGCCTGCAATGGACTGCTGCAACTGATGAGCCCGGCCGAACTCGTGCGGCTCATTCGCCGCGAAGACCATGTACCTGGCGGGCTGGCAGTTGCCTTGGCCGAGGTGCTGGGGCAGGGTGCATCGGGAAGCCGGACGCTGAGCTTGCCGGTGGCGCTCACCCGCTGGCGCAAACGCCTGGGCTTCAGCAACCCGTTGGACGCACTTGACCGCATCTCTGCGCTCAACGGCGGATTACTCACGCCGACCGATGCAGCCTGGCCGGCCCAGCTCGATGAGCTCGGCCTGGGCAAGCCCCTGTGCCTATGGTGGCGCACCAGGCGTCCGCAGCTACTGGCCGTGCAGGAGGCGCAGCGCTGCATTTCGATTGTCGGCTCACGAGACTCCAGCGACTATGGACACCAGATCACCTACGAGCTGGCACGCAAATTGGCCCTGCGCGGATTTACCATTGTCTCGGGTGGCGCCTACGGAATCGACGCCAGCGCCCACCGAGCGGCGCTCTCGGCCGCGGATCTGGAGGCGCCAAGCTATCCGACGATCACGATTCTGGCCGGGGGAGCGGATAAGCCCTATCCGGCGGGAAACGAGACGTTGCTCGGGCAGATCATCGACACCGGGTTGCTGCTCTCCGAGGTGCCTCCGGGGACCGCGCCCACTCGCTTCAGATTCCTCAATCGCAACAGATTAATCGCCGCGATCAGTAGGCTTACGCTAGTTACGGAGGCTCGGCACCGGTCCGGGGCGCTGAACACCGCCAGTCACGCGGTGGACCTGGGGCGGGATGTCGCCGCGGTTCCGGGCAGTGTCTATTCACCAAATTCGGCCGGCACCCACCGACTGCTCGCCGCCGGTACCGCAGCCCTGGTGACCAGCGCGGCAGATGTGCTGGAGCTGATCGGTGTTCCATCCGAGCCACCTCGGCCGGTGCCAGAAACCGTGGATGTCCAGGACGCGCGGCCGACCGACGGGCTGAGCAAGCCGCAATCAATGATCTACGACGTGATGAATTTTGTGCAGGGAAACGTGCCGGATGAAATTTCGGCCCTGAGTGGCATTCCGATTCTGGACACCCTGCGTGCTCTGAGCGCCTTGGAACGGCTCGGAAAGGTCGAGTCCAATGGGGCGCGCTGGCGGTTGGTGCGCCGCGGATCCGTTTCGGCGAAGAACGCGGTAAATTGAAGGAGATGAAGCCCGAACTTTCCAGCCCCGCACCTCTACAGATCCCGGCGGCCATTGCCGAGCCGATCGCCGACTATCTGGATTATCTTCGCCTGGAACGCGGCCGGAGCGAGAATACCTTGCGTGCTTATGGCGTTGACCTTCGCCTCGTCGCTGGCCATCTGGCCGGAAATTGCAAGGTCCGGCAGTTGGACGAGGTGAGCGTGGAGATGCTCCGCGAATGGTTGGCTCAGCTGCACGAGGCCCAAATTTCCCGCACCACCATCGCCCGGCGTATCTCGTCGGTGAAAAATTTTTTTGCCTGGGCGCTCAAACACCAAATTGTCGCCAAGGATCCGGCGCTTCGGTTGGTGGCCCCAAAGAAGGAGCAGCGCCTGCCGCATGTGCTGCAGTCCGGGCAGATCGACCGGTTGCTCTCCCGGCCAGCGCCGGAGCCGCCCGCAGAATCTTCGGACATCCCCAAGACCAAGGCCGACAGGCAGGCGGAACAAAAACGCCAGGCGATCGCAGCCCGAGATCGGGTGATCGCGGATTTGCTCTACGCCTCGGGGCTGCGCATCAGCGAGCTGGTGTCCCTGGACATTGCAGACATTGATTTTGAACGGCGCACCTTGCGGGTGACAGGTAAGGGCAATAAGGAACGCGTGGTGCCCTTCGGCAAGCCTGCAGAGCGCGTCATCGAACCTTGGCTGAAAAACCACCGCCGCGTCTTGGCACTGCCCGAAGCCGAAGGCGCATTGCTGGTCGGAGCCCGCGGGGCTAGGCTCAATGTGCGCCAGGCCCGCCAGGTAATCGCGCAGGCTCTTGAATCGTTGGGGGACACCTCGGCGAGCGGACCGCACGCGTTGCGGCACACCGTGGCAACGCATTTGCTCGACGGCGGAGCAGATCTGCGTGCCGTGCAAGAGTTCTTGGGGCACTCATCTTTGGCAACCACGCAGCTATATACCCACGTATCGGTGGAGCGCCTGCGGCAGAGTTACCGGCAAGCGCACCCGCGTGCCTGATGATTTGGGTGAAATCTAGGAGAAGTTCCCGGTACAGCTGGCGAAAGCGCGGCAGTTCGGGCAAAATGGTACTTGTCGGTAGGAATTGCACTTCGACGAAGTTGACGTAGGGGAAGACGATCAACATCGTAACGGAGGATGGCATGTCTGCACCGATGACCAGAGGCGTGATCTTTATTCACTCGGCCTCTGCCGCGTTATGCCCACATCTGGAGTGGGCCATAGAGGCGGTGCTGGGTGGACCGGTCAAGATGGACTGGACCGACCAGCACGTAGCGCCTGGACTTCGTCGCGCCGAAATTAGCTGGACCGGCCCACAGGGTACCGGGGCCACGCTCGCCTCTTCCATGCGTGGTTGGCAGCATCTGCGATTCGAAATCACCGAAGAACCAAGTGAAGGCTGCGATGGCAGCCGCTGGTCTTTCACCCCGGATCTGGGAATCTTCCACGCAACCGTCGACGTCTCGGGCAACATTATGGTCGGCGAAGAGCGCATCCGTTGGGCCTACGAAAAGGGCGACGGGAACGCGGCCGTCTTCTTCCAGGAGATGTCCATTGCCCTCGGTGAAGCCTGGGACGAAGAACTTGAACCTTTCCGCCACGCAGGTGAAGATATCCCTGTTCGATGGCTCAACCAGGTGGTATAACAACTGGTTAATAAGTCTCCGGGAGACCGTCTGCGTCTTCCCGAGTAAATCCCCGGTGGTGCGGGGTGTTACCGCAATACAAACGGGATCCCGATGTGAATCGGGATCCCGTTTGCCGGTGTTGGTTCGTTAGCGCACCACGTCGTACACGTTCTTCTGGATGCCATTGGAATACACGGCCGAATCGATGAGCTCCAATTTCTGCGCCGGCAACGAAGCCTCGCTGAACAGCCGCTTGCCCGCGCCGAGCAGCACGGGGAACACCAACAGGTGGTACCGGTCGACCAGCTGGTGCTCCTGCAGGGAATGAAGCAAGGTCGCGGACCCGTGCACAATCAGCGGTCCACCATCGCCGGCACGGAGCCGCGCCACCTCGGCGGCAGATCGCAAGATCTGCGTCTGGCCCCAGTTGTCCACCAGATCATGATCGTGCAGTGTCGTAGAGACCACGTATTTGGGCATCGCGTTGTACTTCGGGAAATCCTCGGTCAAATCCGGCCAGACGGCGCTGAAGGATTGGTAGCTGACTCGGCCCAGCAGCATGGCTTCGGCTTCATCTTGTTCGGCTCCCTTCAGCTCATAGGCCGCGGGATCAAAATCGACGCTGGACATGGTCCACCCGGTGTTCCGGTACCCCGGTTCGCCGCCCGGGGCCTCCATGACCCCGTCCGCCGAAACAAACGCTGTCGCGATGAGCTTGCGCATGGCAGTTCCCTTCTCCCTAGGTTGCCGATACCGCCGAGCCTAACAACGCTGGGGGCGGCGAACAATAGTTATGCCCCGCCAACCGGTGGTTAAAACACCGATGGCGGGGTGCCTCTAGAGAACTAGAGGCGCCCCGCCATCGAATCAAGCGGTCGCTAGACGCTGCGGATTGCCACCACGGCGTTATGCCCGCCGAAACCGAAGGAATTGTTCAGCGCCACGATGCTGCCCTCTGCCGGAAGCAGTGCAGGCTCGCCGGTGACGACCTTCAACGGGATCTCCGGATCCTGGTTGTCCAGGTTGATCGTGACCGGAGCCTTGCGGTTGTAGATCGCCAAGGTAGTCAGCACCGACTCGACGGCACCGGAGGCGCCGAGCAGGTGGCCCATCTGCGACTTGGTGGCCGAGACCCAGACATCGTCCAGGTGATCTCCCAGAGCGGCCTTCAGCGCGGTGTATTCCGGCTTGTCGCCGACCGGGGTGGAGGTTGCATGGGCGTTGACGTGGACGACGTCCTCGGGCTGGATGAGGCCATCGAACATGGCCGCCTTCAGCGCACGAGTCGCGCCCAGGCCCTGAGGGTCCGGCGCGGTGATGTGGTGCGCGTCGGAGGTGACCGAGGTACCGGCCAGTTCGGCGTAGATGCGTGCGCCACGTGCCAGCGCATGCTCTTCGGCCTCCAGCACCAGCGCTCCGGCGCCTTCGCCCATGACAAAGCCATTGCGGTCGATGTCGTAGGGGCGCGAGGCACCCTGCGGGTTGTCGTTGCTGCGCGAAAGCGCCTGCATTGAAGAGAAAGCGGCGATCGGCATCGGGTGGATCGCGGCTTCCGCACCGCCGACCATGACGATATCGGCCTTGCCCGAGCGGATCAGTTCCAGTCCCACGTGCATGGCCTCGGTGCCCGAAGCGCAAGCGGAGACCGGAGTGTGCGCGCCGGCTTCGGCACCCAAGTCCAGCGACACGGCAGCTGCCGGGCCGTTTGGCATGAGCATCGGCACGGTCATCGGCAGCACGCGGCGTGGGCCTTTTTCGCGCAGGGTGTCCCAGGCGTCCAGCAGGGTCCAGACCCCGCCGATGCCGGTGGCGAAGGCGACGGCCAGCTTATTGCGGTCGAATTCTTCGATCCCCGAGTCCTTCCACGCTTCGCGCGAGGCAACCACGGCGAACTGGGTGGAAGGGTCCATGCGCTTGGCTTCCACGCGGGAAAGCACATCGGTGGCCGGGACCGAGGCGCGCGCTGCGAAGGTGACGGGCAGGTTGTATTCCTCCACCCAGGAATCGGTCAGGGTGGCGGCGCCGGAGACGCCCTTGAGGGCGTTCTCCCAAAGGGTGGGGACGTCCCCACCGATGGGGGTTGTGGCTCCGAGACCGGTGATCACTACTTTGCGCGCCATCATCAAACTCTCTACTGGGCGGTGTAAAAATATTGGGGGCCGGCTTCACGTACCGGCCCGTGCGTGCGGCTTTCCCGCACGACGGATTGCCGCACCGCTACGGGTGGGCGATAATGCTTAGGCCTGTGCGGCGGCGATGAAGCTCACTGCGTCGCCAACGGTCTTCAGGTTCTTGACTTCCTCGTCCGGGATCTTGACCTCGAACTTGTCCTCTGCCTCAACGACGATGGTCATCATCGAGATCGAGTCGATGTCCAGGTCTTCGGTGAAGGACTTGTCCAGCTGCACGTCGGCAACGTCCAGGCCGGTCTCGGCGTTCACGATTTCGGCGAGGCCCGCCAGGATTTCTTCGTTGCTAGCCATCAGGTGGCTCCTTTTCTCGTAGTGCCGGAATATTCCGGTCATTGTGTGTGGCGCAGTTCCCCGTGCGGGGCACTGTCCGGCTTAGTGAAAATTTTACTGGTTCCCACCAGGCGGTGTTCGCCTTCGGGTTAAAGCTTAGGGCAGGAGTACTACCTGAGCGCCGAAGACAAGCCCCGCGCCGAAACCAATCTGCAAGGCGAGCTTGCCCGAAACCTCAGGGTGCTCGCGGCGCATGCGGTCCATGGCCATCGGAATCGAGGCCGCGGAGGTATTGCCGTTTTCGGCGATATCGCGGGCCACCACCACCGATTCGGGAAGTTTCAGCTGCTTGACCATCTCGTCGATGATGCGCATATTCGCCTGATGCGGGATGAACGCGGCCAGATCCTCGGCTTCGATCCCGGCCTCGTGCAAGGCCTTGCGGGCCATCTTCGCCATTTCCCACACCGCCCAGCGGAAGACCGTCTGGCCGTCCTGGCGCAGCGTCGGCCACGGGTTGGCGTGTTCCTCCAGCGGTTCGTCCACGGCGCTTTCCAGCAGCTCGTTTTCGCTGCCGAGCACCGATTCGCGCAATGCCAGCTGCGAGTGGGTCATGCTGATCGCATTCCACTTCGAACCGTCCGAACCCCACACCGACGGGGAGATCCCCGGAACCTCGGAGGCGCCGATCACCACGGCGCCTGCGCCGTCACCGAGCAGGAACGAGATGGTGCGTTCGGAATTGTCGATGTAATCCGAGAGCTTCTCCACGCCGACCACCAGCACGTGCTGGGCCAGCCCGGCACGCACCAGCGCGTCGGCCTGAGCCACCGCGTAGCAGTAGCCGGCGCAGGCGGCAGAAATGTCATAGGCCGGGGCCGGGGTAGCGCCCAAGCGTTCGGTCAGCGCGGAGGCGGCCGACGGGGTGGCATGCGGGAAGGTGACCGTGGCGACGATGACCGTATCCAGCTGCTCGGCGGTAATTCCGGCGTCCTCCAAAGCGCGGCGGGAGGCGGCTTCGGCCATATCCAGCACCGAGGTGTTCGCATCCGCGCGGTGGCGGGTGATGATGCCGGTGCGCTGGCGGATCCACTCGTCCGAGGAGTCGATCCATTGGCAGATGTCGTCGTTGGTCACCACGACATCCGGGCGGAAGGATCCGGTGCCCAGGATGCGGCTGTAGGCGTTGGTGGCCGGAGTTTTCAGTTGCACGCTCATGATTGCGGAAAGCTGCCCGTCTGCTAGTTGGCGGTGTGCTCGGCGACGAAGTCGCGGGCCGCGCCCAGGTCTTCGGGAGTTTTCAGCGCGAGGGTTTTCACGCCCTTCAGTCCGCGGCGGGCCAGGCCCACCAGGGTGCCTGCGGGGGAGAGCTCCAGCAGTCCGGTGACGCCCTGGGCTGCGAGGGTCTCCATGCACAGATCCCAGCGGACCGGGCGGGAGACCTGGGCTACCAGCGAGCCGAGGTTCGCCTCGCCGTTGGCCACCGGGGCACCGTCGAAGTTCGAGAGCAGCAGCTGAGCCGGGGCCTGCGGGGCCAGCGTTTTCGACAGTTCTTCGAGCACGCCCACCGCGGGGGCCATGTGACTGGTGTGGAATGCGCCGGCGACCTTCAAAGGGATCACGCGGGCCTTCGCCGGGGGGTTGGCCACCAGCGTTTCCAGCTGCTCCAGGGTGCCGGCGGCGACGGTCTGCCCGCCGCCATTGGCGTTGGCCGGGGTCAGTCCCAGCTCTTCAAGCTTGGCGAGCACCTCATCGGGGTCTCCGCCGAGCACCGCTGCCATGCCGGTAGGGGTGGCAGCTGCGGCTTCGGCCATCGCGTTGGCGCGGGTGCGCACGAAGCTCATTGCATCGTTTTCGCCCAGCGCGCCGGCCAGGGCCGAGGCGGTGATTTCGCCGACCGAGTGTCCGGCGAGGACGGCACCGGCGGGCAGCTGCGCACCGAACAGGGCACGCGCGGTCACCAGCCCGGCGGCGACGATCAGCGGTTGGGCGACGGCGGTGTCCTTGATGGTCTCTTCATCCGAGACGGTGCCGTAGGCGATGAGATCGCGTCCGGTGATCTCGCTCAGGGCCGAGAGATGGTCGCGAACGCCATCCACTTCGAGCCAGTCGGTGAGGAAACCTGGGGTCTGGGAGCCCTGTCCGGGGCAAACGATTGCTAGCACTCTTACAGCTTTCCAAATAGTTGCGGCTTCACGCGCGGTATTTCGGTACCAAGCTCGTGGTGGCTCTTTGTAGGAACTCTACAAAAGCTTATCGTACGCCGAGCATGAAAACCCATGTAATGCGCTTGTGTTGCGCCGGTTGAACTGTGCGGTCTCCATAAAAACCGGGGTGCGGCTAGTTCGCCTCGGCGAGCCGGCCGACCACCAGCGCGGTTTGCAGCACAAATGCGTCGCGGGGCACCAGCGGATCCCAGCCGGTCACCTCGGAGACGCGCTTGAGCCGATAGCGCACGGTGTTCGCGTGCACGAACAGCGCCCGGGCGGTCCCCTCCAAGGAGTGCCCCAGGGAAAGATAGCTGGAGAGCGTTTCGAGCAGGCCGTTGCCCGCATGCAGCAGGGGCAGGTAGACGCGCTCGATCAGCGCGGTCCGCGCCATCTGGTCGCCGTTGAAGACGCGCTCGGGCCACAGGTCGTCGGCGCCCACCGGCGCGGGCGCCTGCGGCCAGGCTTTGGCCGCGGCATAGCCGGCCACCGCGGCGCTGGCGGCGGTGTGCATATCCTTGACCGTGGCTGCCATCGGAGAGTAGACGATCGGTCCGGGCCCGAAGAACCTGGCAAAGCGCGAGAGGTCGGCTTCCTCGAATTTGGTATCCGAGAGCATCAGGATCGCCCGCTCGCCGAGCACTCCCACCAGCGAGTCGCTGGAATAGCGCAGCGCCATCCGGCGCAGCGCGGCGACGAAGGTCACCGAGTTCGAGCCCGGGGTGGTGCCCACCATGATGCGGATGTTCTTCTGCGACTTCCAGCCGATGGCCGCGATGCGCGAGGAAAGCGAATCCTGGGATTCACCGTGCAGCACCGCGTCCACCACGTGGGCTTCGAGCCGCGAGTCCCAGGCGCCGCGGGTTTCGGCGGCCCGGGCGTATACGTCGGCGGCGGCGAAGGCGACCTCACGCGAGTAGCGCAGTACCGCTTCGCGCAGCTGGGCCTGTTCGTTCTCCGCGGCGATATCGGGCACCTGGGATTCGACGACCTCCACGATGGTGCGCAGCAGCGCCAGCGCTTTCTGCAGCGAGATGGAGCGGGTCAGCTCGGTGGGGGCGGCGCCGAAGACGTCGTTCATCACCCAGGCCGGGGTGGATTCGGGTTCCTCGTACCAGGAGACGAAGGTGGAGATGCCCTTCTGCGCGACCAGCCCGAGGGCGGCGCGTTCGGCCGGTTCCAGCGAGCGGTACCAGGGCAGGGATTGGTCCAGGTATTTCAGCGCCGTGGTGGAAAGCACCCCGAGGTGGCTTTTGAGCCGGCGGATGGTTTCCGGCGTCGGTTTGGGCAAACGCACGGCGCGCGAGCGCACGCTCGATGTGGGTTCGACCTGAGGACTCATAATTCACAGCATACGGAAGTTTTCCGGTACTCGCTCGTAGGTTTGCCCCGCCGCGAAGCGAATATGAGGTTAATAACCGCAAGGGCACGAAGGCAGTTGAACTGCCTTCGTGCCCTTGCCGCTTCGGCTTGGCCTAGCTCGAGGCTAGGAGTCGCCGCCCGCGTTGCCGGAGGTTCCGGCGTTCGGGTTGTTCAGGTCGTACTTGGCGTGCGCCTTCACCGCGGTGTCCGCCGGGATCTCGCCGCGTTCTGCCAGCGAGGCCAGGGTCTTGACCACCAGGGTGTGCGAGTCGATCTTGAAGAAACGACGCGCCGCGGCACGGGTGTCGGAGAAGCCGAAGCCGTCCGCGCCCAGAGTGTGGAATTCACCAGGGACGTAGGGGCGGATCTGCTCCGGCACCGCACGCATGTAGTCGGTGGTGGCGATGACCGGACCGGTGGTGGACTCGAGCTTCGAGGTCACAAACGGCACCGGACGGGCCGAAGCCGGATCGGTGAGCACCTTGTCGTCGGCGATCTGGCCGTCGCGCGCCAGCTCGTTCCAGGAGGTCACCGACCAGACATCGGCCGAGACACCCCACTCATCGGCGAGGATCTGCTGGGCTTCCACGGCCCAGGCAAGTGCCACGCCGGAGGCCAGCAGCTGGGCGCGCGGCCCGTCGGTGGTCGCTTCCTTCAGCAGGTAGATGCCCTTGACGATGCCCTCGACGTCCACATTCTCCGGCTCGGCAGGCTGGGAGATCGGCTCGTTGTACACGGTGAGGTAGTACATCACGTTTGGATCTTCGTGCTTCCCGCCGTACATCCGGTCCAGACCCGAGCGCATGATGTGCCCGATCTCGTAGCCGAAGGCCGGATCGTAGGTGACCACTGCCGGGTTGGTTGCGGCAAGCAGCGGCGAGTGGCCGTCGGCGTGCTGCAGGCCCTCGCCGGTCAGCGTGGTGCGCCCTGCGGTGGCGCCGATGATGAAGCCACGGGTCATCTGGTCCGCGGCCGCCCAGAAGGCGTCGCCGGTGCGCTGGAAACCGAACATCGAGTAGAACACGTAGATCGGGATCAGCGGCGCGTCGTGCGTGGAGTAGCTGGTGCCCGCGGCGGTGAAGGCCGCGACTGCGCCGGCCTCGTTGATGCCCGGGTGGATCAGCTGTCCGGCAGGGGATTCCTTGTAAGCCAGCACCAGATCGCGGTCCACGGACAGGTAGTTCTGCCCGGCCGGGTTGTAGATCTTGGCGGTCGGGAAGAAGGAGTCCATGCCGAAGGTGCGCGACTCATCGGGCACGATCGGCACGATGCGGTGGCCGAAGTCCTTATCGCGCATCAGGTCCTTGAGCAGGCGCACGAAGGCCATGGTGGTGGCCGCCTGCTGCTTGCCCGAACCGCGCTTGGCGAAGGCGTAGGACTTGTCCCCGGGCAGGGAGATCGGCGTGCTGGTCTCCTTGCGGCGGGTTGGCACCGCGCCGCCGAGTTCCGCACGGCGTTCCATCATGTATTTGTACTCCGCGGAGTCAACACCTGGGTGGTAGTACGGCGGCAGGTACGGATCGGCTTCGAGCTGCTCGTCGGTGATCGGGATGCGCAGGTGATCGCGGAAGCCCTTGAGGTCTTCCAGGGTCAGCTTCTTCATCTGGTGGGTCGCGTTGCGCGCCTCGAAGTGCGTGCCCAGGCCGTAGCCCTTCACGGTCTTGGCCAGGATGACCGTTGGCTTGCCCTTGAACTCGGTGGCTGCCTTATAGGCCGCGTAGACCTTGTGGTAGTCGTGGCCGCCGCGCTTGAGATTCCAGATCTCGTCGTCGGTGTACTCGGAGACCAGTTCCTTGGTCTCCGGACGCTGGCCGAAGAAGTGCTCGCGCACGAATGCGCCGGACTCCGCCTTGTAGGTCTGGTAGTCGCCATCCGGGGTCTGGTTCATGACGTCGACCAGTGCACCGTCCGGATCGGCTTCGAGCAGGGCATCCCACTCGCGGCCCCAGACGACCTTGATGACGTTCCAGCCGGCACCGCGGAAGAAGGCCTCGAGTTCCTGCATGATCTTGCCGTTGCCGCGCACCGGACCGTCGAGGCGCTGCAGATTGCAGTTGACCACGAAGGTGAGGTTATCCAGCTTTTCATTGGCTGCCAGCTGGAGGAATCCGCGCGACTCCGGCTCGTCCATTTCGCCGTCGCCCAGGTAGGCCCAGACGTGCTGGTCGGAGGTGTCCTTGATGCCGCGGTTGTGGATGTAGCGGTTCAGCTGCGCCTGGTAGATGGCGTTTGCCGGGCCCAGACCCATCGACACGGTTGGGAACTGCCAGAAGTCCGGCATCGAACGCGGGTGCGGGTAGGAAGGCAGCGCGTGGCCTTCCTTGGACTTCTCCTGGCGGAATCCGTCCATGTCCTCTTCGCCCAGTCGTCCTTCGAGGAAGGCGCGGGCATACATGCCCGGGGAGGCGTGGCCCTGGAAGAAGACCTGGTCTCCGCCGCCGGCGTGGTCCTTGCCGCGGAAGAAGTGGTTGAAGCCGACCTCGTAGAGGGTGGCCGCACCGGCATAGGTGGAGATGTGTCCGCCGACGCCGATGTCAGGGTGCTGGCCGCGGTGCACCATGATCGCTGCGTTCCAGCGCATGAATGCGCGGAAGCGGCGTTCTACGGACTCGTCGCCCGGGAATTCTGGTTCCTGGTCCACCGGAATGGTGTTCACGTAGTCGGTGGTGGTCACGTGTGGGACACCGACGGATTTCGCGCCGGCACGCTGCAGCAGCGAGCGGATGATGAACTGGGCACGTTCGGTGCCCTGCGCCTCGACGAGCGAGTCGAATGAGTCCAACCATTCCTGAGTTTCCTCGGGATCCCGATCGGATAGCTGGTAAGTCAAACCACTACGGATCTGGGAGATGTGTTCCTCTACAGCCACGGAAGCTCCTTGATTGAATTGCGGCTCCGTCGATCTGGTCTAAGTTTTGGACCGTTCAACGGGTTGGGACTTTGAGACAGGCACACTTGAGTGACGTGAGCATCTCGTTTCAACCCATACTCTAGTTCTTATGGGGAAGTGAAAAGTACACGTTTTTGACCCAAAAACGGCTTATATCTGACTTATTGAGTGACATGTGCAACTCAGTACAGGAGCTATGTGGTCAATGGTCGTGTAAGAATGATGTTAGTCACAATGCATCGAGGTAGAATTACCGGCGTGTTACGTCGTTAGCGCTTGAATGGGACGGCAAAAGAGTGTTTTGTTGTTAGTAACGCTTTGTAGCAGCAGGAGGAAATGAAGTGAGCGACGCCGTATCGGCAAACCTGGAACCCGCTAAGATTATGGGTTTCAAAGATGAAGACCTTATTCAGGAACTGGGCTATGACGAAGACGTGGACTTCGATCTTCGCGATGCTATCGAGGACCTGATCGGTTCAGAATTGCTCACCGAAGACGACCACGACGTAGTCGATTCAGTCATTTTCTGGTGGCGCGACGGCGATGGTGACTTGGTCGACGCCCTAATGGATTCATTGGATTGCCTTGATGAAGGTGGCATTGTTTGGCTGCTAACCCCTAAGCAGGGTCGGGCCGGACATGTGTCCCCAACCCAGATTCAACAGGATGCTCCCACCGCGGGGCTTCATGTAACTACAACCGAGGGTGTCTCCGAGGATTGGTCCGCCATCCGCCTGGCACCACGCAAGAAGAACTAATGATCGAAACAGGTTCACGCCTGTTCGATTTCTCGCTGGAAAATCAGTACGGCGAAACGATCACCAGCACCCAGCTCGCTTCGGGCCGGGTGCTGGTGGTTTTTTATCCGTGGGCATTTTCCCGCGTCTGTGGATCCGAGCTGGCAGAAATCCAAGAACACCACCAACTTTTCAGCGAGCGGCAGGTGCGCGTCTGCGCAATCTCCGTGGACCATAAGTTCACACTGCGCTCCTACGCCGAATCCCTGGGCATAGAATTCGACTTGCTCGCCGACTTCTGGCCCCATGGGGCGGTTGCCCGGCTGGCTGGCGCCTTTGACGAAGAAAAGGGCGTGGCAACACGCCGATCGCTGTACCTGGTCGACGGTGTGGTGCGGCGTGCCATCACCAGCGCCATGGGGCAACCGCGGGCCCTGGCTGACTACCTCGAAGCCATCGACTCCTCTCAGTGATGCAGTTCACGCCAAGAATGGCCCTATCGATTTGCGCGGTAGGAAAAATGCCGGTAAAGTTATTTCTCGTTGGCTTGGGGAAACGCAAGACAGCATAAAGGTTTGGGCCTTTAGCTCAGCTGGTAGAGCGTCACGTTTACACCGTGAATGTCATCGGTTCGATCCCGGTAGGGCCCACCAAAGTAAAAGCCTCTCTCACTTGGTCATTTAGACCTGTGAGGGAGGCTTTTTTGTTGTTTCTGGTGGTTCTGCTAGGTTTTCAACTTCCGCTTGTTTCCAAGGGTTTACAAACGCTTCCCAGAGCTAAACCCGTAAGGAAACCGTAAGGCTACGCCGCCGAGAACATGGTCTCCAGCCGCGACGCTACATCGTCCAAATCCTGATCGAACAAGCCAGCGTAGGTGTCCAGAGTAATCGACGCCGTCGCATGCCCCAGCATCCTCTGCACGGCTTTCACTGACGCGCCAGACTGCACCAACCACGAAGCCGCGGTATGCCGCAGATCGTGCACCCACAACCCGGCCGGCAGTGTCACCCCGGTTTTGTCTCCCCGCGCTCGTAGCTTTGCTGCGTTCGCGTTCACTGCGGCTACCGCGTTGTCAAAATCCCGGCGCTTGAAATTATTGGGCCTGATCTGCAGGCCACGGGCGGTCGTGAACAGGAAATCATCGGGCCGTCGCCCTTTCACCAGCTCCGCCAGCATGACAGCGAGGAATGAGGTCACGGAGACGGTCCTGGCTTTACCGGACTTCGGCGGCCCAACTACGGGCGACCCTCCGCGCACAAACACCACGGCACGCTCCACGCGAATGCGCCCACGCCCCAACTGCAAGTCCTTCACCCTCAGCTCGACCGCTTCCCCGATACGTAGGCCACAACTGGCAAGAAGCCACACCAGGGGCCGGTACCGTTCATGGATAGTGTTGGCCAGCGCCGTTATCTGAGGAACGTTCAGGAACATGTATTCCCGGGCACGCCCTTTCGGAAGGTTGACCTTCGACGCTGGATTCTTGGCGATGAGTTGTTCTTCCACGCACCAGTTCAGGAAGGTGAGGAACCGGCCGTGAATCGTGTCTACGGTGCGAGCGGCCAACTGCATATTGACGACCCATTCTTGGACGTCGCGTTTCCGCACGGCGCCCACGGTCCAGTCGCCCCAATGGGGTTTCAGATGGGCACGGATGTCTGACTCAGCAGCGACTCGCGTAGAAGGTTTCCAGTGAACAGACGAAGTAGACCAGCGTTCTAGAAGTTCCATGATGAACGTGTTGCTGTCCGCGGTATTGAAGTAAGAGCCGGTGCCTTTGTCTGTGGTGACCTTGTTTAGGTGCGCTAGGGCTTCGTCTTTAGTGCGGAACTTTTTGGTTCTTTCTTGCCCGTTCCGGTCATCCCAGACGGCTTGCCAGCGGGAGCCGACTCCGTAGGTTGACTTGCGTTTGTATTTGCCGTTGGTGTCCTTCTTCTTGGAGAGCCAGCGGTCTTCTACTCTTGAGACCATTGTGTACCGTCCTGTTTTTGGGTGCGCTCTAGTAGGCGCATGTATGCGTGGATGTCTCGGGGGAGCACGTCGAGTTCGTGGGCCAGTCCGGTTGCTGTGGTGTGTACCGCGGCGGCGTGTGTGAAGCATTCGTGCTTGATGAGCCAGGACGCGGCGAGCTCTTCGGCTTGGCGTTCTTGGCGGGGCGAATGGCCCGTGTGTTGCAGGTATGCGTGCGCTGTCTCGTGTGCGAGGGTGGAGCGTCGCTGGATGGGTGCCATGAGTGGGCGCATGAGGATTGTATGGGTGGCGAGGTCGTAGGCTCCCCACCAGCCGTGTGGCAAGTAGCGTTCAATTATTTTTGGGCGTATGCGTGAAAGCACTTCTTCGAACATGAGTTCGAATATAAATAGTTGAACCGACAATTAGACCATTGGTGCACTAACTAGCGCCTCGGCCGGGAGTGAAGCGTCACGCCCTGCCTAGTCTTCGGGTAACTGCTCCGGATCGATACCCTTCTCACCTTTATCTGCCGCGAGGCGATCAAGGCCCACTGGAAAGGGTTCGTGAACGCTGGCGACTTCGTTCTGAGCCTGGCTGATCTCGGCTTGCTCTTGCCACCACAGCATGTTCTCTGACGTCTCCCGCAAGACTCTTTGTGAAGACTCTGGCAGTGCGCCAGCTCCGGGAAGCGTGAGGTCCTGCATCTCGGATATGACTGGCAGTCCGAGAGATTCTGCGTAAGCGGTTACGACATCGATTACGCGTACGCCCAGGCCTTTTGCGAGCCCTATGATGACGGCGTTTTCTTTTGGCCAGCTGAGGATTGGTTTATTGACAAGGCGGTCCAGGTTTGCACGTGTTGGCACACCGCCACATGCACGGGACAGGGCTTCAAGGCTGCGGTCACCGCGCTTGTTGAGGATGAGCTCGCGAATGCCTTGTGTTGGTTTCGTGTTCATGTGTTGAATCCTCTGCCAGTCGCTGTCATTAGTGCCATCGCACGCATGTTCTACCTGATAACCAACAATTCTTCCCCATGAACCCCGCGTTGATAACCAATTAGATGACGACCGTGCAATGTGCCCAACGCTTCATTAATAAAACCTTGCAACCAGTACTTGCATAAGTGATAACTGCTGTGTCGAGATATTGCTATCACTAGTTGCAAGAACTGATAACTAGAAAGGCCTACGGGTGTCCCCGTTTAGAACCAAGAAGAAGTGGTAGGAGAGAATGTTTATGCGACTACCCTCAGTGCAACGATTGAAAACATTCGTCTACACCAAAGAGGACCTGGAAGCCTACAGAAATGGCGAACCCATTGATCCACGCAAGACAACTCAACGGTCACTTGCTCGCCGGGTCAACGTGAGTCAGGCATTCATAAGCCAGCTGGCATCCGGGAAAAAGACCAGCCGCAAACCTGAAACCGCCGAGTGGATTTCGGGGGTGCTCGGCGTGGACGTAACCGTACTTTATGACCCTGAAAAAGCAATCACTGCTGGCTCTGCTTGAGTTCGGTAATTGCATAAATATTTTGAAATGACACGCCGGTGACTGCACAACCAATGGCCATCGAAGACTTCGAATGGCGCGGAGACGCGCTGGACATTGTTGAACGCTAGACGACGCAGGGCCGGCAGTTCACAGCAGACGACCTCCGACAGGAGATCGGACTCCCAGCACCATGCCAGAACATGGTCGGCCCAATCTTCACTACAGCACAACGCCGCGGGCTGATCGTCAAGGTCGCAAACAGTGTCTCCCGGACAAAATCCCGGCACGACGGACACCAATACGAATGGCTGGGACTAACAGATCAGGAGCGCATGAAATGAGCGATCTCACCATCAAAGAAGCCGCCGGCGAACTCTCCGTGAGCCAAGAACTCGTCCGGCAGCTCGCCAACCGCGGCCGATTGCGCGGAGCATACAAATCCGGCCTCGGTGGTCGTACTTCACTGTGGCGGATCCCAGCAAAGGCACTGGAGCTGTATCGGTCTTCGCAACCACAGGGGTACCGGGAATGAATCGCTGGCTACCGAAAAACGGTTTGAAGCTCACCAGCAACGGCGAGCGGGCCATCGTCACAGGGGTTGGAGTCTGGATCGTCTTCATGGTGGGAACGGCTTCCTGGCTAGAAGGAAATATCAACACGAACGTGAGAGTGATCTAAATGCAGGGTCTCGTATTCAAAGAAAGTAGCCACCGGTACCGCATGGACGGGAAGCACGTCACGGGCGTGACGACCATCCTGGGCGGAGGTATCCAGAAACCATGCTCGGCAAACGCATTGGAACAAAACCAGAAGCAACATCCGAAGGCGCCAAAGCAGTTCGTCAAGCACTCAAAGCAACCCGGGGCGCAGCCTCATTCTAAAACTTTTTATGCCAACCGCTGCACTCAGTGCTTGCAAACCCTGCTCAGATTGGGAGCAATCAGGGTTCACGCTGAAGCAAACCACTTGGACGGGTGGGTTTCCTCGTTCGAACTCTTGAAAGGCTCTCAAGATGGATTCTACGGCTCCTGAAATTTCCACTCTCGAAATACCGAAGCCTCCCGACTGGCTTAATGCCAACGTTTAACACCACTGGGTGGTGAACGGCAAGCTTGTCAAAGCTTGGCGTCACGGTGCGCGCATTTACGCACGGCAGGCCAGGCTGCCAAAGGGGGTCGACCGAGTGCAGGTTGACGCTTACGTATGGAAGTCATCGAGGCGCGCCTATGACCCGCACAACCTGATGTCGACGTTGAAGCCGGTGGTTGATGGGCTTGTTGATTATGGGCTGATTGCCGATGATTCTTCGGGGTATCTGGCTGGCCCGTTCATCCATCATGGCGGATATGGTCCCGAGAAGCTGGTGCTTGTGATTCAACCAGTGGGCGCATAATTTTGTGGTTATAGTTGCAATTACAGATTGCTAAGCTTTCAACTGTCGACAAGCAAACACCCCACCATCTGAGCGTGGGTATCGAAGGGGGGGTAACCGTGAGAACCAGACATATCACTCAAACAATTCTCGTGACGGGAGGTGTCGCCGCCGGATTCCTAGCCGGCATAGCGTTCGAAAACACCACCACCCAGACCGCGTGCACCGCGGCGATGGACTGGGCTGATGCAGCAGTCCGGGTAGCTGGCCAAGCCTGGGTGGACGTTACCGAGCCCACCGCCTACGACCACCACGCCGCACAACAATACGCTGCAGCCCAGGAATGCCGAGACCAACTGTGAACCCCGAACTAGACCTCGGGGTGATGCGTTCCTTGGTGGATGGTGGCAACGTGCTCGCGAAGTCCGCAGTCCTCGCGCTGATTGAGCGCGTGCAGCGTGCGGAGTGGGCCTTCGAACGTATGGAGCAACAAGCACTTGAAGCCGAAGCCAAACTTGAAGCCGCACTAAAAGTTAGCCAAGAACGCCCAGCCTGCGCAGAAGATGCCGAGCGCAGGCTATCCGAGTCAGAGGAACGTAAGAACATCTACAAGGACAAGCTCCAAGCCGTGCGGGAAGCACTCACTGAGGTGCAAGGCCGCGGGCAACGGATCTCCAATAAAGAGAAGAACGGCTCAATCCGAAGCTATGAACGCGCAGCCCGCGGTGACGGCTACCTCGAAGCCGCACGTCTTGGCCTCGCCGCACTGGACGGTGAACACGCAAAACAGCTCGGCGGTACGCCCACCGGCGAATTCGCGGAGGTATGCTCATGCGGGAAGTCCTACTGGCCATGCGACTCACTGGACGGTGAGTCATGAGCGCGGGTGAGGAATCCCTCAAATACCAAGGCATCCTCAAATGGGACGACCTCCACGATTCATTCGCCGTTCGATCAGGAAAAATGACGGAGGTACCGAAGCCTGGATTCATTTCCCAACGCATTGATCTTGGTGGCCAAAACTCCAGGAACAATGCTTTATTTGGTAGGATCTTCCACGTCGCTTCTGTTCGCAGTCTTTTTCCGACGCGCTCGAAGCTGCATCATTCTATCTTCCCCTTTCTGAGTAAGCTTCCAGTACTTCTCGGAGTCATTTACTGCCCGTTTAATCGTGCCTCGTTCGACAAGTCGTAATGCCATAAGTTGAATAAGTACGTCACCGAAGGGATCGCTAGAAGTGATTTCCATTTCATTTACTTTCGCTACATTCTTATCCTCATAGGCGACGGTTGCCGCCACCCTCCGCAAGACAGAACTGACCGCGCTTCTAAATCGCCGTTCGCTGGTTTCATGCAGCAATGCGGGAGCAATGCCAGCGAATATCTCGTTCCACGATGCCAAGCACTCCTGCTTGGCCGAGTAGTACTTCGAATAAATCGAGTTGTACTCGTAGCTAACGTTGAATTCATAGTGGTCGTCACCGTCTTCAAGGTCAGGAAAGACTGGCGCAATCTCCAGAACCGACTCGGCAGCAGCAGCGGCACGAAGTTCAATCAGCTCGCCTCGAATTTCAGGTGTCATGGCTGCGTCTCCGCGGACCCAACCAATGGCTGGGCGCCTCCTGAACATATCAGTCAAGGAAACAGCGACTCCCGCAGCCAGTTCGTGTGCATTCTCGAAGAACTGTGCGTTTCGAGATTTGCCTGCTTTTTCCTTGAAATCTTCCAGTTTGGCTGCTTTGTCGGGATTTTTATCCGTCATGCCCTGGGGAATCGAGTCCGGGTTTCGGTGCATGAAAATCATCGTTGGCTTCGAAATCTCCTGCGCGTAGTCATACTCCATTTCGGTATAACTCAGCTGCGTTCCGTCATCTTCGGAGCCATACCTGCCGCCAATGATCAGGCAGTAATAGTCAGAGTCGTCAATTACGCCCTTGATCAAGTCCCATTTGTCTTCATCAGAAGCAGGGAAAAGTTCCATTCCTGCCGGAAACGCGTTCAACTTCAACAGAGTCTGAACGACAGATTGGCGTTCAACTGCAAGGTCAACGAACGTCGAGCTGACAAATACCTGAACACGCTTTTCCACAAAATCCCCAATTCTCAATCACGAACTATCAGACTACCCAACGGAAAAGCCGCCTGCTGGATTATTGCGGCACAAAGTCCCAGACAGAGGAGATTCCTTGGACTCACGAGTGGCTGGCGCGGCGCGGTAGCCACGGCAGTCACACTCTGGAAGAGCGACACGAAGTACGCGGCTAGCAAGATCGCCAACGGGCTGCTGATCTAAGGCGAGACGAATCGTGGCGAAGTCTGTCGTATTCGAAAATCTCCTGCCGGGCTACATGCTTTGGGCATACAAGAATGGAGCCACCAAGTGAACCCGACCCCGCTAAACCCGGACGCGCTCAAAGAAGCCGGTCGAGTCTTGAAGAATCTCGTGTCGTGCGAGGAACCGGAGAAGCGCTGTGACGGGTGCGAGCACGAGGCGGGCATGATCGTGTCCGCTTACCTCGCCGCCGCCCAGCCGGTAGTGAATAGCGCGGAAGCAATCCCGGCTAAGATGCGGATGCTCGCATGGGAAGGCGGAGATTTCGAAGTCGGGGAAATTCCAGAAGGACACGTGCTCGTCGGATTCGAAATGGCGACCGACCGCGCATGGTTAATGGCTGACAAGGTAACCATCCGCATCGAACGTCCGGAAGAATCGTGAGCCGCAAAAAAGCAAGGGCAACCGGAAAATCTGATTGCCCTGACCTACGACGCGCTAAACGCTATTTCTTCAAAGCCTTCGCAAGATCGTACTCAAACCCTGGCTGATTGTAGATTAGGGTGCCTTCAAGGTCGGGAACGTCCATCATGATCCATCCCTTGCCCTTCTCAGCCGGGCCGAATTCATCCGGCAATGGGTTGGGTTTGGACTCGCATCTGATTCCGTCAGCTGCCATTATGTCGCCACCGTAGGTCTGACCATTCGCGTCAATATACTTCCAGAGAAAAGGGCTGAATGTAATCGTCGGAGAATACTCGCCATCGGCTAGAGCCTTAGTAGTTTCGACGGTCAGGTGGACTTCAATCCGCTTCATCCCCTTCGCTGGCTCCGGGAAGTAGTCGTCGTTGCACGTGGCGTTGGCTTTGATCCAATCAACACGGAAGTTCACCGTCGGTTCCTTAGCGGCGTTGAGCCAGGACGAAGCCTGACCCATCTCCTTGACCAGGTTTCCGCGGTCGCTACGAGTGGATGACGGGGTGGGCGAAGGTGATGGCGAGGCGTCTACAGGTTTGGTCACCGGTGGTGCTTCGAGTGATGGCTGAGCGGTTGTAGTGCTGGGGCTGCAGGCCACGAGAGTTAGAGATAGTCCTATGGCGGCAATAGCTGAAATTTTCCTGTACATAGGGTGATCATAAGCTACGTGTCAATACTTAGCTATTTGATTACTTTACCCAACAAGTTGTCCAAAAATGGTTGCAAAGAAAGTAGCAACCCACTCGAAAGGAACCTCACCAATGGTTGTGAAGATCACCGCCCAAGAACTAGGTAAAGCGATCAAACGGTACCGTGGCGAACCAGCGTACACGCCGGGGCAGGAGGTTAGCGGGAAGTTGATCTGTGGGGCGAAGAAGAAGAACACTGACCCGTGCGGGGCATCGCCTGTTCCGGGTGGTACTAGGTGCGGGCGGCACGGCGGTAACTCAACGAAAGCGAAAGCCGCGGCCACTCAGCGAATGGCCGAGCAGGAAGCGCGGGAAATCCTCGGGCACATTGACCCGGCCGCGACGCGTGAGAACCCAGTCGATATGACCACCCACAAGGTCGAGCAGAACATCTGGTGGAAGCTCCTACGCGAAGCCGAAAACCAGTTAGCCAGTTGGACCAGCATGGCGTTACGTGCAGGCGTAGAAGAACGACAAGTACGCATCGCCGAACAACAAGGCAACCTCATCGCCTAAACAATCCAAACCATCCTCGACGGCCTCCAAGTCACCCCTCAACAGGCCAAGCTAATTCCGCAAATCGTTCCGGCAGCCTGCGAGAACTCACTGAGGACTAAACCAATGACCACCAGCCGCGAGGCCAAATACCTGTCCGGCGCAGATCTCGGAGAGACCGTCAGCTACAAAATGCACGATGGAGAATCGGGTGAAACTGTCACCCACACTGGACACCTGATCAAAGCTGACCACCAACTGAACATCATCGAAGAAACCAGCTTCTGCGACCCGAACCCGACCTACAGCCTGGGCTCGCCCTCATTCCGAGTCGAACTAATCTGCGCTGGAACATTCATCACCACACACCTAGACCCAGAGCACCCCGTCACCATCAGCGGTACACCAACCCCGGCAGGGCTAGACCTACACCGCTCAGCCCTCGACCAAGACGAATAAGATAAGAACATGATTCTCGCTGACGAAATAACGTGTGAAATAGCTGATCCAAACGCGGCCAAAATCGATCTGATCAATTGTTCAACCAGCCTTATCGACTCCGCTAAAGGACTCGAACTAATGTGGATTGCTGTCGGAGCAATTGGCGCATTCGGCGCCATGCTCATCACGATATTCATGGCGCGGTACGCATGGAAGGCATGGAAGTCGTCGCAAGAACAGGTTCAAATCGCTAAAGACCAGATGAAACAATCTCAAAAAATTGCTATAGAGTCTCAACGAATTCCAAGCACGGCCGAGTTCACCCGTGCGCTGTATACAGTCGCCCGCCATTTGAACTTCTGGGATGTAACCAAGGAAGACTTCGACACCGCCAGTAGAGAACTCGGAGCGTCTTCAGATAAATGGCAGCTGCTTTACGGTGATGTATTCCGAGACGGAATGCTTTTTGATCTGATTGCCAATATTCAGTATGCGCTGAGCGCGTACGCCGAAAGGTGGTGGCGTATACCAATCCCAGAAAACTCGTGGCCTAGAGACCAGCGGTCCGACGAAATCCTAATGCTATCCAACACGACGAGCATACTTGCGGATACGTGTGGCGAACTACTTCATGGCGGAGTTACAGAGCAAGAGTACATATCACTTGTAAAGCGCTTGAGTGACGACTTTTCAAACGATCTGAAAGGAATGGGCATCCCATGACATGTAGTGTTTGTGAGTTCGCTACCGCGGAGGGAATGTCTCTCTGCAGTCATTGCGAGACGAAGTTGCAGGCGATCCTGGACCGAGTACCCGGCACGCTCAATACGGCGCGGGTGACGTTGGCGAATCAAGGCGTTAGCCCTCGTGTTGGTTCTGCTGGTACGTCGGCGCCGAATATTCCGGTGAATTTGGATATGTCTGAGCGTCTTGGTGAGTTTGCGCAGCGGTTGATGCAGGTGGCCGGGTGGGTGAACCAGCGGGAGGAACCAAGGAATCCTCGCATCTTTGCCAAGTCGCTTCCTGCCTCCGAGTACCTGCGCGCCAGAGCCGTGACGATGCGGAAGCGCGAGTACGTGGGGGACATCTACCTAGAACTCCGAGACCTAGAGCGGCGGGTGCTCTCCGCGGACAGGCCACTCGTGAAGCGTCCACTGGGGGAGTGCGGGGCGCTAGACCTCGACGAAGAAGGTACCGTCACTAAATGCGCGGGCATCATCCAAGGCCATGAAACCCAAACCACAGACCGGTGCGACACCTGCCACCGCGAACACGACGCAATACAGCGGATCACCGACCGTATTACCGAAGCCTGGCACCACATCGCACCACTCTCCGTCATCGTCCGCGCCTTGAAAGAACCGGGATACCCAGTCAACTACAACACCGCCAAATCATGGGCCAAACGCGGAAAGCTCCACCCAAGATGCGACACCAACACCCGCCAGGAGGGTCACACACCAGCCGAGGTACTCCAAGTCCTGCAACAAAAAGCAATCACCAAAAGCAATACATGCACTCAATGGTTGCAAAACCACCTGTTTTGCACCTAGGCTAAGAGCCAAGATCGCAGAACTGTAACTAGCGAAACGATCTGCGCAGCAAATTGGGAAAGCTTATCGACATGAGCAGCCGAGAGTCGAGCCACGCACCCCATGGCGTGAAGCTAACTACCAGGACCGGCACCAGATTGCACGCACAACCGAATAGCCCCGTACACGCGGCGGGGAGCGCATGCAGGGTATTGTCCCCACCTGCTCACGACTGAGCATGCGCACGAAGCCCTGGGTCTCCCGTAGGAGCGTGGGGTAGTCACCACCCAAGTCCTCCGGGGCGAATGATGGTGACAAGGCTCGGCCAGTGCCTAACTGAAACTGGCCCCACAAGCCTGACGGCGGCCAAGAGCCGACACAACACACAAGTGACCCGCTACGCGAGGCGCACAACGCGGACAAAAAACCGCCGTCAATAAATATGACAATGGCCACCAGGCGTTGCGCCCAGTGGCCATTGAAACTACCGACTAACCCTTAGTGCTCCGAGGATCATTCCCTTTGGGGGTAGTGTTCTTTTCGCGAATCTGATCATTCAGGCCATGAATGCTAATGTCGCCACCACCACGGTTGTCGACGATTTCACGGGCACGCTCATATGCCTGTGCCTGCGTGTTCGAGTACTCCGAAACGCGGGAGTTATCCTGGCCCTTGATTGCCCAGCCATTGTCGGTCTTGAAAACGTTGCAATCGTTGGAAGCCAAAAGGCCGTCCCCATTTCTATGCTTAGGTGATGTTTGAATGGCGGGCGAAAGTAGTGAGCGATCTACGTTCGCCCGCCTAGCGCGTCTACCGGTTAGCGGCGGACTGGCTGGATGCGGATCGTGCGACGGATCCGGATGCGTACACGGCTGGTAGCCATAAAGCACCGACCTCTCTGGACTTAGTCCTGAACAGGGCGCCGCGAGAATCTTCCGCCGTCAAGCAATTGACTTTGGCGAGCTTCCGCTCCTAAGCTGGAGAAACTTCGTTCCTATGAAGTAACCCAAGACCCTCGTGCGTATCTGTTCGTAGTTTTGGTTTCCAAGGTCGAGAAGGTTGCCGCCTTCTCGGCCTTACTTTTATGTTCGAAAGTCTTCAATAGAAAGTTCTTTCGATCACATTGTCAATACTACATCTGGTGCCTGACTGGTCAAGTGGCCACAAGATGATGTATTACAAGTATGTCATTCACCCACAGGGCCATCCACAGCCGCTGTGGATACAGCCTGTCACTTAAACCCCGATTTCTTGCGGGTAGGAAAAGTTATCCACAGGGTGGGTAATGTTCGATGTGGTTTAAAAATTCTTCATGTGAGATGTTCCTCGGCGTGTTCCATGTCGTCTTGCCCGACGTCCTGACACTAGATGTTCCCTAGTTCTAGTGTTCATCGCCGAACAGATTTTTGGGGGTGCATCGTGTCCGCCGCAATTGATTGGGCGGAGTACGCTGCGCGCATGTTTGAAGCGCCTGAGCATGCTTGGGAGACTCCCGGCCAGCTTGCGAAGGCTATCGAGCCGACGACTATTCAGACGCCGGCGTTGGATCTCATTGACGAGTACCTGGTGAAGGTTGAGGCTGGGGAGATTGACCGGCTGATCATCAACCTTCCGCCGCAGGAAGGGAAGTCCACCCGAGTCACTACGATTGGTCCGCTGTGGTTCCTCACCCGTAACCGTGACCGGCGTATCGCTATCGTGTCCTACGCCCAAGATTTGGCTGACGAGTTCGGTAGGAACATCCGAAACCCTATTTCGTCGAACAACGGCGAAGATGAAACTCTCGACCTCGGCTTACGAGTCGCAAGGGACAACGGGGCCGCACGGCGTTGGAAACTCGACGCAGCCAAGGGCGGCGTCCGTGCTGTCGGTATCCGCGGTGGTCTGACCGGTCGCCCCGTCGACGCGCTGTTCATTGACGACCCCATATCGAACCTCGAACAGGCTCACTCGAAAACGTATCGAGAGCAAGCATGGGGGTTCTGGCAGTCAGTCGGCATGACCCGTCTCTTACCCGGCGCACCCAGTCGTCCTAGTCCTCACCCGCCGGCACGCTGACGACCTCGCAGGCCGCCTCATGGCCGGTGAAGACGCTAATCGTTGGACCGTCCTCAACATTCCTGCCGAAGCGATGGAGAACGACCCGCTCGGCCGCAAACCGGGGGAGTCCCACGACTCCGCCCGCCAACGCACACCAAAACAGTGGGAATAGATCCGTGTAGCAGTCGGCCCTAAAGTTTGGCGCTCCTTATACCAAGGCAACCCCACACTTGACGACGGCGGCGTACTGCCCACCGAGTGGGCACGCTACGAACAACCAATGTGGATCGAACAAGCCGACGGATCCTGCCACGTACTAGGCATCGAACTCGCCGACCACGAGCTCATCCAATCCTGGGACCTCGCCTTCAAGGGCGAAAACACCTCAGACTACTTTGTCGGCCAAGCCTGGTTACGAGTAGGCAACTCCGCGTACTTGCTCGACCAGGTTCGCTGGCGGATGAAATTCAACAAGTTCTGGAAAGAGATCAAAGCAATGACCGCGAAGTGGCCGGAAACCAAAGCAAAACTCGTCGAAGACAGAGTCAACGGCCCCACGGTCATGAGCACTCATAAGGCAACTGTGGTCGGCCGGTTGTGACTTGGACGAGCCAGGCCAACCGAAGTACGTGCCAGGGCCCACGCGAGGCCTCGGCCCGGAGGCGTACCTGAACGATGTCAAGCCAGAGCGTGTTCGTAGGCCCAGGCCGCGGCCGCGGTGCGCGATGGCACCTGGATCTTGGTGAAGATATTGCTCAGGTGCCGCGCAACTGTCTTTTCGCTCAGATAGAGTTCCTGGGCAATCTGCCGGTTGCTGTGCCCGGCGGACACCAACTGCAGCACCTGGACCTCGCGAGCGGTCAGCCCGCCCGGAGCGGGTTCGGCGTGGCCGACCGCCTGCAGCAGCGACTGGGCCGCGGCGCCTTGCGGAGTGGCGCCCAGCTGCTCGAAGGTGGCCGTGGCAGCCTGCATTTCCGCATGAAAGCTCCGGGTGTCGCCGACCGCCAGCAGGGAGCGGGCCAACAGGACCCGGGAGCGAGCGCAGAGATAGGGTGCGCGGATCTGCCCGAAGTCCTGCACCGCCTTGCGGGCATAGGGCAGTGCTCCGTGGGCATCGTCTTTGGAGAGCTCCAGATCGGCGTGGGCATAGGCGGCCGCGGCCAGGGTGATCAGGCAACCGGTGGCATCGGCCTGTCCGTCCAGCTCGCTCAGCAACCGCTCCGCCGCGTCCCGGGTGCCCAGCCGCAGCTCGATCTCGATGCCGGCCGGCAGGAGCGCAAGGCGTTGGGCGGGCAATTGGCGCTCATCCAGGCAACGTCGCATGGCGGCCAGAGCAGCTTCGGTTGAGCCATTGGCCAACCACAGCAGTGCTAGTCCCGGCTGCGGGTCGCAGCCATACTCCGCCGCAGCCTGGTAGGCCTCATCGGAGGCGCTGAAATCACCTTGGATGCGCAGCAGATCCCCGCGTTCGCGCTGCGCGACCCCTGCGGAATAGGGCTGGGAGCGGAGCTCGAAACGGTGGCAAGAGGTGGTGAACTCGTCGATGGCCGCACCCCAGGAACCGCGCAGGGCCAGGATCTGCCCGGTGTGCAGCGAGCATTCCCCGCCGAAAGCGGTAATCTGCGGGCGCTCCGCCCGCCAGCTGGCCAGTGCCTCGGTCCATTGGGATACCCGGTCGATGGCGCCGATTTCCTGGCAGGCTTCGATGGCGGCGCACCAGACAAGCCCGGTGGGTATGGCCTCGCATTCCCCGGCCAGGACCAGGGCCATGGCCTCGTCGAGCATGTCGAGGCCGGCCGGCACCCGCCCGGCGTAGATGCTTGAGCGGCCGCTGGCAACCAGGGCCAGCGCCTGCAGGTCCGCGTTGTGGTGAATGCGTCCGAGCCGCAGGATTTCGGCGGCTTGTTGCGTCACGACGGCAAATCCGCCGCTCAGCAGCGCTTGATGCAGCTGCAGCACCCCGTGGTACCCGGCGGCCACCTCAAGCGTTGGCGGCAAGCCGTCGGCGGCGGATCCATGCTCGGCCAGCAGGGAGCGCGAGCGAGCCAACCAGCCATTAAACAGCGCGGGCTGTCCGCTGGTGCCATAGATCATGGTGATCCTGAAGGCCGCCTGCATTGCCTGCGCGGGTTGATGCTGCTCGCCGAACTTCACGAATGCCTGGTGCAGCAGGTCAAGACCGCGGGCGGATTCGCCGGTCAAATGGGCGTGCGTGCCTCGGGCCATCAGCTGCTCGGGCTGCAGATCCTGATGCTCCGGTTGGTGCGCTGGGTCAGATTCGGGATTATCCATGGGCGTAGCCTCACTTGCGAGGTTACGCCCATGGAATTTGCTATGCAATCATTCGCTCGGTGTCCGCGGCCTTGCGCGGGCTCGATGCGCGGGGGATGATCTGCCGTGCGACGTAGGCGGCATCGCGCCCCACCCCGAAGAGGTTCATCGAAGCCTCCGAGTGCTGGAAGGCCAGTCCGCAGAAGTACAGCCCCGGCACATCCTGGGCGACGCCGCGGTATTCGCGCGGCCAGCCGGATTCATCGAGCACCGGCAATTTCAGCCAGGAGTAGTCGTGGCGGAAGCCGGTGGCCCAAATGACGTTGTCCACCTCCAGCACGGTGCCGTCGGCAAGCACCGGCTGGCCGTTGCGAACCCCGGTGACTCGCTGCTCGTGCCATTTCACGCCCTTGGCGGCCAGATCCGCGCGCTTCACCCGGAGCCGCGGCGCCCCGTGCTCCAGAACCTCGAGGCGCTTGCGCCGGCCGAAGGGGGTGCTGCGCGTTTCCAGATAGGTGTGGGCGAACATCACCAGCGGAACGACCAGGTGGATCAGCGGGCTGCCCCAGGGCACCGGGACCTCACCGGTGTCGCGCCCGCTCAACATCGTCGGGTGCCGCTGGGCAACTTCCCAAGCGATATCGCAGCCCGAGTGCGAGGCGCCGACCACCAGCACCGGGCCGGGCTTGAGCTGTCCCGGGCGGCGGTATTCGCTGGAGTGCAATTGCAGGATCTGTTCGTCGAGCTCATCGGCCAGCTGCGGGATGGCCGGCAGCTGGCCGAAGGGGCTGGTGGCGATCACTACCTGCTGGGCGTGGATTTCTCCCGCAGCGGTTTGTGCCACGAACCGCTGCCCGTGCCCGGTGAGCGAGCTGACCCGCGCCCGGCAGAGCACCGGCAGCTCGAAGCTGGCCGCATAGTGCTCCAGGAAGTCGGCCAGTTCGTCCTTGCTGGCAAAGCCGCGGGGTTCGCCGGGGAACTTCATCCCGGGCAGATGGTTGACCCGATTGGTGGTATACAAGCGCAGCGTATCGTACTGGTGGCGCCACTGGTCGCCGATCCGTTCCCCGGCTTCCAGCACGAGGCAGTCTCCGCCGCGTTCCTTGAGCTGCTGGGCCGCGGAGAGCCCGGCCTGGCCGGCGCCGATGACCAGTGTGTCGACGTTGCGCACCGGCTGGGTGGGTGTTGATTTTTCCTGCTTGTGGGTGGACATGACATCCTCCATGCGAGCCGTGGAAATCAGCGAAGACCTCGCTGGTTTACGGTGCCGGGAAGCCCCCGAACCGATCATGGATTTCACCTTACGCAGCCAGCGGCCAGGTCCGCGTCGGGCGATTCACGCAACTTCGCGACGCGGGCTCATGGGTAAAAATACCCATGGCCGCGGCATCGTGAATGGTGCTTGTGCACGCCGGCGTGGGAAACTGGAGGCATGAGTGCTCCCGAAGAAAACGTATGGCTCGCCGCGGTGCGCGCCAATCCCGACCATGCCCAGAACTATGCTCAGCGGTGGCGGAAAATTGTCGCCGAGGGCAACGATATCTTCGGTGAAGCCCGAACGATTGATGCCATGGCCGAGCGGGGGAGCCGGATACTCGATGCCGGCTGCGGTACCGGTCGCATCGGCGGCTGGCTTGCCGAGCGCGGACACCAAGTAGTCGGCGTCGATCTGGATGAGCACCTCATCTCGGTGGCCCGCGAGGACTACCCGGCAGCGCAGTGGCACGCCGGAAACCTTGCCACGTTCACGTTGGACGACGAGTCCGGGGCGGCCCAAGAATTCGACCTCATCGTCTGTGCCGGAAATGTCCTGACCTTCCTGGCCCAGGGTGAACGGCTGCCTGCGTTGCAACGGCTGCGCGGGCATTTGGCGCCGGCCGGCCGCCTCGTCGTCGGCTTCGGTTCCGGGCGGGGCTACGATTTCGCCGAGTTCGTAGCGGATGCAGCGCAGGCCGGACTGGAACTGCAGCAGCGCTACTCCAGCTGGAATATGCATCGGGCGGCCGACGACTTCCTGGTCGCCGTGCTTGGACGCAAGGACTAGTTGTGTCTTAGCGTTTGGCTTGCAGCCGCCACAACGAGGTGACTTCCCGCGAGCGTGCCGCGTGCAGAACGTCCGAGTGGTCCTTGGCCCGGGCATGGGTAGGGGAGGTGTCGAGCCGGTCGATGATCTCCAGTCCCGCATGATCGATGGCTTCCAGCAACAGCTCACGGGTGCGCAGGCCGAGCAGCTCGGCGAGGTCCGAGATGATCAACCAGCCCTCGCCATCTTCGGTCAGGTGTTCGGGCAGTCCGCGCAGGAACTGCAGCAGCATTTTGCTTCCCGGATCGTAGACCGCCGCGTCCAGCGAGCTTGGCGCGCTCCCGGGCAGCCACGGCGGATTGCAGATCACCAAGGGGGCCTTGCCCGCGGGGAACATGCTGGTCAGCTCGGCTCGCGCAGCGTCTTGGAGGCCCAAGCGCGCAAAATTATCGTTCGCGCAATCAACCGCGCGCTGATGGATGTCGGTGCCGAGCACGTTTTTCATCCCACGGGCCACCAGCACGGCGGCCAGCACCCCGGTGCCGGTGCCGATGTCGAAGGCCAGCTGGTGGGTATTGAGCGGTGCCTTGGCCACCAGGTCAACGTACTCGTGGCGGGTGGGCAGGAAGGTGCCGTAGTGGGGGTGGATCTTCGCTCCCAGTGCGGGAACGTCAACGCCGTTGAGGAACCACTGGTAGGCGCCGAGCATGCCGGTCAGTTCCTGCAGGCTGACTACCGCGTGGCCCGTTGCAGGCTGCGCCTGTTGCGCGTAGCCGAATGCCACCGCGGAACCGACTAGCGGGGCCCGGGACAGCGGCAGCGTCGCGGTGCCGCCGGGGCTGTCGAAGTTCAGCGGGACCAGGAGCAGGGACATCATCCGTGAGCGCTGGGCGCGGGATTGCCGGATGGCATAGAACTTCTCGGCGTCGGTCAGCGGCTTGCGGGAGGCCTTGCCGGTGCCGGCCTTGGCCAGGCGGCGGTCGATGGCCGCCAGCAGCTGCTTGGCATTGTGGAAGTCGCCGAGCCACAGCATTGCGGTGCCCCGGGCGGCATATCGCATGGCCGCATCCGCGGTGAGGCGATCGTCGACGACAACAAGGTCTTTGGGCGCCGAGCGCGCATTAGCCGACCACCAGCTGGCCGAGGTGCGCACGCCCTCGTGTTCCCAGCAGATCAATTGATCGGCGGCAATGGGTGCGTGAGAGATAAGAATCCACCTCGTCGATTCGTGGTGCTCACCCGATTGGCAACCGCGCACGAGCAGAACTGCTGCGAAGTTCGATAGTTCCAATGATACCGAGGAATCCGGGCCGGCGTGCTCCGATCGCCGGCTTGCCGCCGTTGACGAAGATCACCGTGCGCGAAGCGGACCTGCGCCCAGAACGCGCTGGCTGTGCATACGTTCCGCTGCATTTTCACTAGGTCAAAACCGCCTCTGAGGGCCTGTGACCTGTGTGTTCCAGGGGGTTCGGGAAAACCTGGTCGGCCGGCGCCGGGCTTTGCGGAAATAGTCTCTTCACTATCGGGTGGGCGAGTGCTATCTTTAACTTTGTAATGCAAAGTGCTTTCCACCGCGAACTACTTTGTGGATTGCGCGAACGGCTCGGCGAGGGAGAGGTAACGCCATGGACAACAAGAATGGGCATGAGGTGGATCCGGCCCGGATCCTGCAGGGCATCGAGGTCGACGCGCGGCAAACACGCGAGGCCCTGAGCCCGGATCAGCGCTTGCTCTTTTCGCTCTGGGGGACCGGGTGGGTTATCGCCTTCCTGGCGATCTTCTTCACGTTCGCACCGCTCGGCGCACCGTTGCTGCCCAGGTTGCTCGGGGTCGGTATCGCGGTGATCGCCTTCGTGCTTGCCATCGTATTCTCGGCCGTTCACTCGGCCAAGCGCGCGGCGGGCACCAAGGGTCCTTCGATGGTCGAAGGCGCGATCTACGGAAATACCTTCACCCTGGGCATGATCTTCGCCGGACTGCTCGGGTGGCGCCTGCATGCCTCGGGGCTCGACGCCATGGGCTTGCTGGCCTTCTCGCTGGCGGCCCTGTGCCTGGTGGTCGGTGTGCTGGTGGTCGCCGGATCGCTGATCTGGAATGATCGGACCCAATTGATCTTCGGCGCGTGGATTCTTCTCGTCGGGCTCATCTCGCTGGCGGTGCCGGCCCCCTATAACCTCTTGGCCGGTGTGCTCGGCGGACTTGGGCTGATCGCCCTGGGGCTGCTGCATGGCGCTCGGCCCGCATTGGTTTCGGGCGAGGTGGTTCGCGGTGGGCATGCAAGAGCTTGACCCGGTGATCCATGCGCAGGCAAGACTGCGCACCATCACCGTGCTCGATGCCCTGCGCGCAGGCGACAGCATGTCCTTTCCCAAACTCCAGGGGCTGCTGGGAATGACCTCGGGGAACTTGGCGACGCACCTGCGCAAGCTGGAGGACAGTCAATACGTGAGCGTGGAGAAGATCCTCGAGGGGCGATCGCCGGTCACCTACATTGCGCTCACGAGCAAGGGCCGCGCGGCCTTCGAAAACTACAAGCAGCAGCTTCGTGCACTGCTGGCAACAACGCCTTAGCGGAACTGTCAGCCAACGCCAAGGTTCCGGACAGTTCGCACTAGGCCTTGGCAGGTAGCGTCGGAAAAGTAAGTTGTTCGATCAATTGATAGGAGAACATCCAATGGGTTTGGGCGATAAGTTCAAAAACAAGGCGCAGGAAGCCTCCGGCAAGGTCAAAGAGTCCGTAGGCGACGCAACCAACAATGAGAACCTGCAAGCTGAAGGTGTCAAAGACCAGGCAGCTGCCAAGGCCAAGCAGGCTGGCGAAGCCTTGAAGGACGCCGCCAAGGATGTCCGCGACGATCTGAACAAGTAAACGATTTTTGGCCAACGGCACTCATCGATTATTCGATGGGTGCCGTTGGCGCGTCCGGGGTCCAATGCGATTGCGGCGGCGTTCCTAGCGAGCCGCTGCGGCCTCGCGAAGGGCCCTGGCCACCGGCAGCGAGCTGTCTTCTTCCTCGGCCAGCAGCCGAGCGATGCGCGAGGCGTTGGTGGCGTAGTGGTCCGTGGACAGCGTCTGATCTATGGCGGAAGCCAGCCGGTCGACGCTCAGATCCTTGTACTTCACCGGCTCCACGCCCGCGCCTAGCGCGTGTACCCGGGCGGCCCAGAAGGGCTGGTCGGTGAAAATTGGCACCGCGATCGTGGGGACTCCGGCGCGCAAGCCTGCGGCCGTCGTGCCTGCCCCGGCATGGTGGATCACCGCGGCCATCTGCGGGAACAGCCACTGGTGCGGGGCAGCTCCGATCCCGAGAATGCCCGGCTCGCTGATTTCTGGGGCACCCTGCAAGATCGCCCGCCGGCCGCTGCGACGCGCCACGTCGAGCATGAACTCCGGATCCAGCGCCTCGGTACTGCCGAAGCCGATGAAGATCGGAGCCGGGCCCTCGGCGAGGAAGTCGGCCAGCGCGGAAGGTGGCGTCCAAGCTTCATCGCTTGCCGGCCACCAATACCCGCAGTTGCTCAAGCCCGAGCGCCAGTCCGCGGGGCGCGGGACGATCGATGAGCTGAAGCCATGCAATACCGGGGCGTTGGCACGCCTGCGTTGGCGTTCGCCGGAGGCCCGGGTGCGTTTGGGCAGTCCGAGGGCGGCGCGGATCCGTGCCACCGGGGCGTCGTACGGTGCTTTGCCGGAGCCGATGAGGGAACCCAAGGCCTTGTTTCCCAGGGCGCCGAAGCTGCGTGCGGTGCCTAGGACCATCGGCGCATAGGCCGTACTGGGCTCGTTGGGCTGTAGATGAGCGCCGATCACCGGGATGCCGAAGGCTTCGGCGACATCATAGGCGTAGGGGGCGACCGAATTTGCGATGATCACATCCGCGCCCTGTTCGGCCGCTTCGAGCGTGCCGGTGGCCGCCGAGTCGAAATAGGCCCCGAGCTCGCGCATGTACCAGGACAATTGGCTGGCGCTCGGTTTGGCCCCCGGGGCGGCGGGGCTGACTAGCGCACTCATGTCGCCGGGCAGCTCGTGATAGCTGCATCCGGCCGCGGTGATCAGCGGCGCATGCGCGGCGTTGGCGGCAATGGACACCGCAAAGCCGTGCTCCTGCAGTTTTTTGCCCAGCCCGGCCATCGGAGCCACGTCGCCCCGAGTGCCTGGGGTCACCATGAGTACACGCATTTTTCTCCCTCGATACTTAATTGCGATCAACGTTCGCAATTAAGTATATAGTCAAATGGAAGCAAGGGATTACACCAGCCAAGGCGCAATTGGGAGGAACACCGTAGTGAAGCAAAAGCAACCGGCCACCGTTGGGGCCTGCGCCCGGCGCAGCACCGGCCCGAAGCCCCAGCACTCGCGCGAAAAGATTGCCCAGGCGGCCGTGGAGCTGGCAGACCGGGAGGGGATCGGCGCGGTCTCCATCCGCGGGGTAGCCGCTGAAATAGGTTCGGGCGCGGCCTCGCTCTATCGCTATGTGGACTCCGTTGAGGAATTGGTGGATCTCATGATCGACCAGGTGAGTTCCGGCTATGAGCTCAATGGCCTGGACGGTAGCGCCAGCGAGCAGCTGCTCGCCCTGGCCAGGCAGGGGCGGAACATCATGCACCGGCATCCGTGGGTGGCGCCGCTGCTGCTGGCCAAGCGCGCGCTGGGGCCGCACACGCTGGCGTATCTGGAGCGCGGATTGGCGGCGCTGCAATTCACCGCGCTCACCGGGGCCGCAAAACTTCAAACCATCGCCATGCTGACCGCCATCACCTCGGCCTTCGTGCAGAACGAACAAGGCGAACCGGCGGGCGACGGCGACGGGAAGGGCGCAGCAGCACTGATCTGGGCCCTGGGGACGGGCAAGTACCCGCTGCTGGCCGAGTCGCTCGCCCAAGGTCCGGCGAGCGTGGATCAGGACCAAGTCTTCGCCACACTCGTCACCACTTACCTGCGCGGCGCAGGGCTGGACTGAGGCCACCTGGCGGGGCATCGGCCCGCTAGGTGTTGGCCATAGTCTGAAATCTTCTTTGCGGCGGTGACTTGGTGTGAAAGCATTGGCAGATCGTAGTTACCACGAAGACCGGGAGTTCATTATGGCTTCACCAGCCGAAGCGACCATGGCGCAGATCAACGAACTGATCAGCCTCGATACCACCAGCCGCGACAGCAACCTGCCACTGATCGACCTGGTGGTCGGCAAGCTCGACGCGGCCGGCATCAGCTCGCAGCTCATCCACAACGAAGATGGCAGCAAGGCGAACCTGCTGGCCACCATCCCGGCGGCCGACGGATCGCGTACCGGAGGCATCGTGCTGTCCGGACACACCGACGTGGTCCCGGTCGACGGGCAGGACTGGTCCAGCGAACCATTCAGCGCCCAGGTCCGCGACGGCAAGCTCTACGGCCGGGGCACCTGCGATATGAAGGGTTTCATCGGCGTCATCCTGGCCAAGCTTCCCGAGCTGACGGCCGCGAAGCTAGCCGAGCCGATCCACCTGGCCTTGTCCTATGACGAGGAGGTCGGCTGCGTGGGTGCGGTCAGCCTGGTGGAGGAGATCACCCGCCAGGAACTCGCCCCGCGCGGAGCGATCGTGGGGGAGCCGAGCAGCATGCGCGCCATTCGCGGGCACAAGTCCATGAACGTTTTCCGAGTGGCGTTCAACGGCGTCGCGGCGCACTCCTCGCTGCCAGGCGAGGGCCTGAATGCGATCTCCTACGCGCTGCGCTTCGCCAGCTTCGTCGAAGAGGTCTCCAAGGAACTGCGCACCGACGGCCCGTCGGATGCCGCCTTCATCGAGCCGACCACCACCATGAACGTGAACCGCATCGACGGGGGCATCGCGGTGAACACGATCCCTTCGCTATGCGTGGTGCACTTTGAATTCCGTTCGCTGGCGGTCGTGGATCGCGCAGCGCTGATTCAGCGTTTCCGCGACTACGCAAGCGAGCTCGAAGCGCAGATGCAACAGGTCAACTCGGCAGGTTCGGTGGAGTTCGAGCAGATTGCCGGCGCCCCGGGACTGGAAACCGTCCAGGACGCCGAGATCGTTGGCCTCAGCGCCGCCTGCGGTGCGATCGCCACCGACGAAAAGGTCACCTACGGTACCGAAGCCGGCCTGTTCTCCGCCGCCGGAATCCCCACCGTCGTCTGCGGCCCGGGCGACATCGCGCAGGCGCACGCCCCGGATGAGTTCATCGAACTGCAGCAGCTCGTTGACTGCGAGAACTTCATTCTGCGTCTGGCCGAAGAGCTGTCCGCATGAGCACCAGCGAACAGATAGCTACCCCGCAGCAGCTGGCCGTAGCCCGCAAGGCGGTTATTTCCTCCTCCATTGGCGCCGCCCTTGAGTGGTTCGACATCATTGTCTACGCCACCTTCGCCACCACCATCGCCAAGCTGTTCTACCCGGAGTCCAATGCGAGCTTCGCGCTGATCCTGACCTTTGCGACCTTCGCCATCTCCTACCTCATCCGGCCGCTGGGCGGCATGGTGCTCGGCAGCTATGCGGACCGCAAGGGCCGGAAAAAGGCGCTGACGCTCACCTTGATGCTGATGATGGTCGGAACGCTGATCATGGCGGTGGCTCCCACCTATGCGATGGTCGGGGTCTGGGGTGCGCTGATCATCCTGCTCTCACGCATGATCCAGGGCTTCTCCGCCGGCGGCGAGTTCGGCACCGCCACTGCATTCCTGATCGAAAGCGCGCCGCACAAGAAGGCGTTCTACTCCTCGTGGCAGGTCGCCGCGCAGGGCGTCTCGATGCTTTTGGCTTCCGGATTCGGCTACGTGCTGACCACCCAGTTATCCCAGGAGTCCTTGGAAAGCTGGGGCTGGCGTGTGCCGTTCTTCGTAGGCCTGCTCATCGGTCCGGTGGGACTGTATATTCGTGCGCGCCTGGAAGAGACCGAGGAGTTCATCACCACCAAGAAGGTCAAGTCCCCGCTGGGAGAGTTGTTCAGCCAGCACTACGGGCGGCTCCTGGCCGGATCGGCGGCCATCGGCGTGGCCACGATCTCGGTGTACATGATCTTGTACATGCCGACCTTCGCGGTGACGAATCTGAATATCCCAGCCGATGCCGCGTTCCTCGGCGGAGTTGTCGCCGGCACCATCACGCTGATCAGCGTGCCATTGATCGGGCACCTCGCTGACCGGGTGGGTCCGGCAAAGGTCATGACCTGGGCTGCGGTCGGCGCGCTGGTGCTCGCCTGGCCGCTGTTCAAGCTGATGACAAGCAACCCGAGCATCCCGGTGATGATCCTGGTGATCGCCTTGCTTGGCGTGATCATGTCCTTCTACTTCGGACCGTTGCCAGCCTTGATTTCTTCGCTGTTCCCGGCAGCCATTCGCGGTTCGGGCATCTCGGTGACCTACAACGTCGGGGTGACCCTGCTCGGCGGAATCGCGCCGCTGGTGCTGACCTGGCTGCTCAGCGTGACCGGATCCTTGGACGCGCCGAGCCTGTACTACATGGCCATCGCCGTGGTTTCGTTGATCGGCCTGGCCTTCATTCGCTTGCGCTACAAGCTGCGCTAGCCCTCGGGCGCGGCCCCAAGCCAAACGGCTTCGATCTTCCCTTGTGGAAGATCGAAGCCGTTTTTCGTTGCGCGTCCCTAGCGGACTACCAGCAGCACCGCGGTCCAGTGGCAGAGGAAGGCCAAGACCGTGCAGGCATGGAATAATTCATGGAATCCGAAGACCGTAGGGATCGGGTTCGGACGCTTCATCGCGTAGAACACCGCACCCACGGTATAGAACAAGCCGCCAGCCAGAATGAGCAGCAGAACCGCAGGGCTCGCTGCCCAATAGGAGGGGATATCCATGACCGCACCCCAGCCGAGCAGGATATAGAGCGCTACGGAGAACCAACGTGGTGCTGATGGCCAAAAGGTCTTCACCAGAACCCCGAGTACGGCGCCGGCCCAGATGATCGACAGCGTCAACGTGGCTTGCGGCCTATCCAAGATCTGGATGGCAATCGGAGTATAGGTACCGGCGATCAGCAGGAAAATATTCGCGTGGTCGGCGCGCCGGAACCAGACCATGGTCTGCGGACTCCAATTGCCCCGGTGGTACATGGCCGATGTCGCGAACAGCGTAATCGAGGTGAGCACAAATACGGCGGTAGACCATTCCGCGGCAGCACCCTGAGCGAGAACCACCAAGAGCAAGCCCAAGATGATGACCAGCGGGGTGCTCCATGCATGAATGACACCGCGCCATTTGGTCCTTTCGGTTCCTGGGGTCGGCTCCCGACGTTTCCTCGGCGGGGTCGGCTCGTTGGCTTCGGAGAAGTTGCCTGTCATGCGGTTCCTTAGCTAGTCGAAGACGTGTGCCTAGTTGCTTGAAGTCTACGTGAGACCAGCAGCTTCGTTTTCCACACTATTGGGCATTAAATGCGCCGATGACGTGTCTGTGAACGAGAGGCATTCGTTGTTCAAGGCGCTCAATTTCGGTTCTACCGCCGGCCCTCGTGCCGGAGCGCTCTCGGGGAATTGGCGGGTTAAGCTACCTATGTGGTTGAAGATTCCGTCAAAGCTTGCTGCGGTCGATCAGCAAGCCCGATCACCTCTCAACCATCGTCATTCACTTGCGCAAATGGGAGAGGCAAATGCTGTGCCGTCTTCTAGCCATGCTCGCGATTGACTCGGTGGCTTCGGTCGACATTGATCAGGTGGTGGCACTGAAGAATGCGTGGATTTCCGGAGGCCAGAAACTGCCCCAGCCGCAGCGGCAGGTGTTAGCCAACGATCCGTTGAACCTGATGGCTTCCTAGGCGTCGGCGAATCGCCAAAAAGGCGCAAGAGCGCGGCCGAGTGGCTGCCGAAAAATAAATCGTTCCGGTGCCAATATGTGGCCACCCAGATCAGCGCGAAGAAAAAATACGCCTTGCCGGTAACCAAGGCCGAAAAGAATGCCATGAAAAAGGTGCTGCGCAGTTGCCGGAGCCAAAGTAAAGCCGATCAAGCCAACCGGTAAAAAAGACACTGCCACGCCGCAGGCTCCGGAGAACATCAAGATCAGATACGCGGCGGGCAGCATTCACCCGGGTTCGTATTGCAAGCATGCGGACACGGGTAAGTCGAGAGCCGGAAAGGTCTAGACCTGCAAGGCATCTAGGCCGGACGCGCGACTACGCTGGCGGGTTTAGCGGCGGATGGCAAGGCAAGGGGCCCGGAAATCGATTAATGTCGATTTCCGGGCCCCTTGAGACCTTAAGCCCGAGGACTAGGCGCCTCGGGAGCTGATCAAGCCCGTTTCTTGGTGATGAAGCCCCAGATGACCAGGACAATGAGCGCACCGCCGATGGCGAGCAGCCAGCTTGAAAGCGACCAGAACTTATCGACACCAACATCGAAGATAGCGCTACCGATCCAGCCGCCGATGATGGCGCCGACAACACCGAGCAGCAAGGTCATTATCCAGCCGCCGCCTTGCTTGCCTGGCAAAATTGCTTTTGCGATAGCTCCGGCAATCAATCCCAGAACTATCCATCCAATAAATCCCATGGTTCTCTCCAATGGTCTAACTATCAGAAGTGGTCGGGTTTGACCTACTTGGTGGTGACACTACTCGTCTTTGAGTAGGAGTTCCACGTCCTTGGCAATTTTTAGGAGAATTTTTGGAAAACTCTCAACCGCCGCCTGAAGGTTTACGAGTATTCGCGGCGACCCGCGAGCTGACATGCATGGACTCTGTGGAGCTCGGATTCGAGGGATTTTTTCCTTGACACGCGAGGGTGGCGCTTCTAGTCTGTTTAAATCTGCTTTTATATCAAGCAAGGCCAATAAAAGCTGATATATGTTTCGCGCACGACGGAGTGAATAATGACATTGAACAACCTGCCCATCATCGTGATGGGCGTTTCAGGAAGCGGCAAATCCACCATTGGAGCCCTTCTCGCCGCTCACCTAGGGCAGGAATTCATCGATGGGGATGCGCTGCATCCGGAGGAAAATCGCGCCAAAATGGCCGCGGGAATTGCCCTCGAGGATGCAGACCGCACCCCATGGCTGCAGATCATCGGCAACACCTTGGCGTCGAGCCGTACGGCAGGCGCTCCGGTGGTCATCGCTTGTTCTGCACTCAAGCGGGCTTATCGAGATCTGATTCGATCCCACGAACCGAGCACACTCTTTGTTCACCTCACCGGTGGCAAGGATTTGATTGGCGAACGCATGGCGGCGCGAGAACACGAGTTCATGCCGAGCTCCCTGTTGATCAGCCAGCTGGCTACGCTTGAAGAACCAGGCAGCGATGAGCATGTGCTCCTCGGGGATATTGCACACACTCCAGAGCAAATCGTCAATGATCTGCTCCAGCAGCTCCAACTCCAGCACTAGACCCGAAGCGCTAATAACCTCCATTGATCAAGGAAGACAATGACATCTGAGCTCGAAATGAACTGGACGCTGGGAACCCCAGGCCTCCTTGGAGTAGCCGTGGCGGCCGTCGCGTTGCTGCTGCTGCTCATTATCCGATTCCGCGTCCACGCCTTCGTGGCGCTGGTGCTGACCAGCCTACTTACGGCCGTTGCCGCCGGTATTCCGGCAGGTTCGATCATCTCCACGATGACCAGCGGCTTCGGAAGCACCTTGGCCAGCGTGGCCCTCCTCGTGGGTCTGGGTGCAATGCTCGGACGGATGCTCGAAACCAGCGGTGGCGCCGAGGTGCTGACGAATTGGCTGATCGATAAATTCGGCGAGGACCGTGCGCCCCTGGCGCTCTCCGTCGCCTCGCTGCTGTTCGGCTTCCCGATCTTCTTCGACGCGGGCCTCGTGGTCATGCTGCCGATCATCTTCACCGTGGCGCGCCGGCTCGGCGGATCGCTGCTGTTCTACGGTATTCCCGCAGCGGCCGCATTCTCTGCCATGCACATCTTTGTACCCCCGCACCCGGGTCCGGTGGCGGCCTCCGGCCTGCTGGGCGCCAACGTGGGTCTTGTGCTCATCATGGGTCTGATTGTTGCGATTCCGGCCTGGTATATCGCCGGTCACCTGTTCGCCAAGTTTGTCGGCCGCAAGTTCGACATCCCGGTACCCGATATCCTGGGTGCCGCGTTGGGCAACGGCCAGGATAAGAACCACTTCAAATCCTCCCCATCGGTCGGAACCGTTTTCAGCCTCCTGCTGCTCCCGCTGGGCTTGATCTTCCTGAACACCGGGCTGAACATGCTCGGTTCCGCAGGCGTGGTTGATCCGGAAGCAACCTGGGTTCAGTGGTTGCGGCTGCTGGGTGAAACTCCAGTCGCGCTGATCATCACCGTCCTGCTCGGGATGTACCTGCTGGGATTCCGCAAGGGCAAGGACAAGACCCTGATCGAGACGATCGTCGATTCGGCACTCGGCCCGGTATGCTCGATCATCTTGATCACCGGTGCCGGTGGCATGTTCGGTGGCGTCCTGCGCGCCAGCGGAATCGGCGACGCCATTGCGTCCTCGCTGGAGAATGTCGGACTGCCGCTGATCGTTGCGGCCTTCCTGATTGCCGCCGTCGTCCGCGTGGCGCAGGGCTCGGCAACCGTTGCCTTGACCACCGCGGCTGCTATCGTCCAGCCCGCGGTGCTGGCCGACGCCTCGCTCAGCGCGCTGCAAGTAGTGTTGATGGTCCTTGCGCTGGCGGCCGGCTCGGTCATTGCCAGCCACGTCAACGACTCGGGCTTCTGGCTGATCTCCCGCTTCTTCCAAATGGACGTTCCCACCACCTTGCGGGTGTGGACCGTGAGCCAGACCCTGATCTCGCTCGTCGGTTTCGCCGTGGTCATGGTGCTCTATGCGATTGCCAGCATGTTCGCCTAGCCTCTTGGATATGTGGCGACAGCTTGCCTCCCGGAATCTGTGGATTCCGGGAGGCAAGCTGTTTAAGAATGCCGGGTAGTAGGTCGCCTGCCATCGGGCAGCTAAGTCCACCGCAGCCGTTACTTGCCGACTTTCGAGTACAGGGCGCGCACCGCGGCCCGTACTCCGGTGCTCAAGGTCGGTTCGAGCACCGGTGCGAAAAACGGTGAGTGGTTCGCCGGTGGGGTTCCGGCGGCCAGGGTCGCGGCGTCGTTTCCACCGAAATACCAGAACACGCTTGGCACGCCGATCGCCGCGCCAAGGGCTCCGAAATCCTCGCTTCCCATCACCGGTTGGCCCGGCAGGACCCGTTCCGCGCCGAATTCGGCGTGGAATGCTTCGGTGAGCCTCGCGGTTTCCGCCGGATCGTTGTAGAGCGGCGGGAAGTGCGAGATGTCCTCGATCAGTGGTTCCGGGGCACCGGAGGCGCCGGCTTCCATGGTGATTATGCGCCGGATCGAGCCAAGGACCGTCTCGCGGACCTTCGGGTCGAAGGTGCGCACGTTGAGGGTGAAGATCGCCCGGTCCGGAATCACGTTTTCCTTCAACCCCGCATGGAATGACCCGACGGTCACCACTGCGGCGGACTGCGGGGCCACCTGCCGCGAGACAATGGTCTGCAAGCGCATCACCATCGCCGCGCCGAGCACGATGGGGTCGATGGAATGCTCGGGCATCGAACCGTGCGAACCCTGGCCAAACACGGTGACCCGGAAGGAATCGGCGGTGGTCATCGCGGCGCCCTCCATGATGGTAATCGTTCCAGCCAGCCCGTTCATCACATGCTGCCCGTAGATCACCTCGGGTTTTGGGGCCTTGTCCCACAGGCCGTTGTCCACCATGGCCTTGGCTCCGGCGGCCGTTTCCTCACCGGGTTGCAGAATGAAAACGAGGGTACCGGCCCAATGCTCCGTTCCCTGCGCGTAAAGCTCGGCGGTCTTGAGCGCGGTGGCCATGTGGGTGTCGTGCCCGCAGGCATGCATCACCGGAACTTCGGTTCCGTCCTCCAAAACCCCGCTGGCATGGCTGGCATAATCCAAGCCGGTGTCCTCCAGGACGGGTAGCCCATCGGTGTCCGCGCGCAGGCCGATCACCGGCCCGGCCCCATTGCGCAGCACCCCCACCACCCCGGTGCCCCCGCAGCGGAACACCTCAAGACCAAGCGCCTCCAAACGCGCCGCGAGATACGCGGCGGTCTGCTGTTCCTGCATTGAAAGTTCGGGGCTGCCATGCAAATGCTTGTAGGTGTCGAGCAGATCGGCCGCCATGGCCTCGGTCATTTTCAGTGGCTGCGGGATGTTGCTCATCGGAGTTCCTGGTCCTTTCACAAGCAGGTGCGGCGGAACCACGCAGAACCGCCGCAGTGAATCGGCTCGTTGCTAATACACCGGACCCTCCGGCGGCACCTCGCCCTCGGAGTCTTCCGTGGACGGCAGGCTCTTGCGGTCGCGTAGCACCCAGGCCAGCACGGCCGTGGAGATCACGGCGATCGCGGTGGAGAACAGCGCCATCTTGGGGGAGAGCGGCGACAGTACGAAGACCACGATCAGCGAGACCACCAACGCGATCACCGCGGCGCGCGGGGACTTCTGGCTGACGATTGCCTGGATGAGAACCGCACCCATCACCGTGGGCAGGATGTAGACCTGGACGGTGTTCACGATATCGGCGGGAATCACGCTGACCAGCCAGGTGCCGAGCAGCCCGACGAAAATGAACAATGAGGTCAGGTGAACTGCGGCCGCACCACAGATGGCAGCGACCGAGGACAGCTCGCCCTTGCGGGTTCCGGGCCTCACCCCGATGGTCGACTGGGCGATCATGGCCGCGGGAAGCAGCTTATTGGAGATGTTGCCAATCATGAATGCCTGGTACATGGACGAGGCGCCGAGGATCGGGTAATAGGTCAGCGGTTCAACGACCCAGATCACGCCAAAAACCGCCGCTAGGGCGGCGAAGGCGGCGAGGACTCCGGCGAGTTCAATATCGAGCCCGGAGAAGAAGACCAGATAGGTTGGGGCCGCGAGGGAGAAAAAGAGGCCAATGATCATGGTGATCCGGCCCCAGCGCGAGGTGGTCTTGTCGAAGGTTCCGAGCGCCTCGTGGATTTCGGTGGAATTGCTCATGATGTGCTCCTTGAATCCGGTGTGGGCTAGGCACGCGTAGCGAGGTGCGTGATGGCCAATGACAAGATGATGGCGATGCCCAGTGCCCATTCTTTGATCCAGGGCCGGTCCACGCGTTTGGCGAGGAGCATCAGCAGGGTCATGATCACCGCCGAGGAACCGAAGGCGACCACATGGATCCAGGATTTGGGAAGCTCGCCGATGCCGAGCACCATAAAGGCGGCGACCATCGCGGCCCCCGGAACGTTCATCATGATGGCGGGGTTGACCTTGCGCAGCGCCGAATCACCGCGTTTGAGCAGCGGGGTGAGCACCAGTGTGGCGATCATCCACATGGCACCGCCAAGGCTCATGGCCGCAAGCGCCAGGCCGAAGACCGCTTGGGTATAGGTGGGGCCACCGAGTTCGGCGCCGGTGGAATTCACCGCGATGGCCGCGGCCGCGGTTTCATAGGATACCGATCCGATCAGACCAATGCGGACCAGCACGGCCGGGGTTCCGAAGACCGTGAGCAAGGCGACCGCCACCATGACTACTGCCAGCGACGGGCCCAAGGCGGAGATGGCGCCTGCATTAAAGCTTCTCTTGATCTCCGCCTGGCTCATTCCTATATGAGGCGCCGCGATTTTGGCGGCCTTCATGTAGATGATGCTCTGGAGCACGATGACCAAGAAAACGCCGACGGCGCAGGCCCAAAGCACCGGCGAATTGGCTACTGCGAGAATATCGGTGGAATTGTTGTCCACCACGGCTGGGAAGTGCATCAGCGGTCTACCCTTCGGCGCATGGTTCACGGCGGAAAGCGAGCGCCGTGTTGAACCAGTTTCATGCCCGATGCACAACTCAGGCACTTCTCGTCGGGGAACCGTTATGCCCGGTAACTGCGCCCCAAGGTTTCCGTACGCGGCGGGGCTCGGGGGTGAATGAGGCTGGCCGAAGTGAGCCCCACCGGTGTCCGAGCGTGCTCCGGGATTCACCGGCCACGAGTGTTCGGAAGACTATGCAATTGTTCGTGGCCTGTCGCCGCGTGCCACTAACCATACTTGACTTACGTCACATCGAAAACAGTTTTTTCGGGTGTTCTGCCACAGCTCGCAAGCGCAGAATAAATCTCTGACCAGCGATTAAAGGTGTCGGGCTCACTCGGGGGCGGGTCGTGGTCCGTGGTCGCGCGGCGCTATTTTTTCGTATTCGGATCGACGAATACGCGCGGTGCGCCATCCCACAGGCTGCAGATTTCGTTGTGCGTGCGGCGCATAATGCTTTCCATATTGCGCCGTGCGCCGAGCGCATCCACATGGGAGATGCTTTCGGCAACCGACTGGTGCCAGGCCAGGGCCTCCTCATGCGGGCGTTCGGGCATCAGGCCCAGTTCGGTGCGTCCGCGCAGGATCGCGGCAATGGGGGTGGCCAGATTCGCGAACATTTCATTGCCCGAGGCGGCGAGCACCAGGCAATGAAAGCGAATATCCAGTTCGAGGAAGCGACGCAAATCGCCCTGGCGTCCGTAATGATTCATTTGGGCCGAGATCAGCAGAAGCTCTTTGCGCATCGCTTCGGGGGCAAACTCTGCGGCTAATTCTGCGGCCATCGGCTCCACCGAGATGCGCAGTTCGGTCAGCGAGCGCAGCTGGGCGCCGCGTTGCTCGCTCGCCAGGCGCCAGCGGATGACCTGAGTGTCGTAAGGATTCCACTCTTCGGGCCCCAGAACCCTGATGCCTACGCGTTTGGTGCTGGTGACTAGGCCGCACTGCGCTAGAACGCGCACCGCTTCACGGATCACGGAACGGGAAACCTGGAGCTTTGCCTCCAGCTCGGCGGCCAGGATGATCGATCCGCGCGGGATCTGCCCGTTGACGATTCGGGAGCCGAGGTGCTCAACCACATGAGCGTGCAGACTAGTTGCCATGGCGTCAGTTTAGCCAATATCTGCTGGTCAAGATGCGCTGGCACAGCCGAGGCGAAAAATAAATATGCTTTAAAAAGCGTTCAGGTCTGGGAATCGATGGGTGCGCACGCGTAGAATAGAACCCGTCACATGGCCGTGATGGAGGCCGTGAGTTCCCGGTTTCCAAAAAACGGTACAACTCCCCGGTAACTGATGGAGACTTATTTTTATGCCTGCACAGATTGGTGTCACAGGTCTGGCCGTGATGGGCGCGAACCTCGCCCGCAACTTCGCCCGCAACGGATACACTGTCGCCCTGCACAACCGCTCGGTCGCCAAGACCGATGCCCTGCTAGAGGCGCACGGCGATGAAGGTGACTTCATCCGCACCGAATCGCTCGAAGAGCTGGTCGCGAATCTCGAGACCCCGCGCCGCGTGCTGATCATGGTGAAGGCCGGCGGTCCGGTTGATTCGGTCATCGATCAGCTGGTGCCACTGCTCGAAGAGGGCGACATCGTCATCGACGCCGGCAACTCGCACTACACCGACACCCGCCGCCGCGAAGCGGCACTGACCGAAAAGGGTCTGCACTTCGTTGGCGTTGGCGTCTCCGGCGGCGAAGAGGGCGCACTGCTCGGCCCATCGATCATGCCAGGCGGGTCGGCCCAGTCCTACAAGGCCCTGGGTCCGATGCTCGAGAAGATCGCGGCCAAGGCCGACGATGGCGCTCCATGCTGCGCATGGATCTCCACCGACGGTGCCGGCCACTTCGTGAAGATGGTGCACAACGGCATCGAGTACGCCGACATGCAGGTCATCGGCGAAGCATACGACCTGATGCGCAATGCCGCTGGCATCGAGCCGGCGAAGCAGGCAGAGATCTTCGCCGACTGGAACAAGGGCGAGCTCTCCAGCTTCCTGATCGAGATCACCGCAGAGGTCCTCGGCCACACCGATGCCGCCACCGGCAAGCCACTGGTTGATGTCATCCAGGACTCGGCAGGCCAGAAGGGCACCGGTCGCTGGACCGTGCAGTCCGGCCTGGATATGGGTTCGCCGGTTTCGGCCATCGCCGAATCGGTCTTCGCCCGTTCGCTGTCCTCGCAGCGCGAGATCCGCGCGGTGGGCCAGGAAGTCCTGGCGGCCAACACCACCGAGGTCACCCTGCCGGAGAACTTCATCGAGGATGTGCGCCAGGCGCTGTTCGCCTCGAAGCTCGTCTCCTACGCACAAGGCCTGGACATGCTCGCCTCGGCTGCTGGTGAGTACAACTGGGAACTGAAGATGGACGAGATCGCCGGGCTCTGGCGCGAAGGCTGCATCATTCGTGCCGCCCTGCTCAAGGACATCACCGCCGCCTACTCGGCAGATGAGAAGCCGGTCAACCTGCTCTTCGCTCCGGCCTTCGCCGAGGCAATCGCAAAGGCCGTGCCGGCTTGGCGCCGCGTGGTCTCGGTTGCAGTGCAGCTGGGTATCCCAGCGCCGCTGTTCTCCTCCTCGCTTGCCTACTACGATGGCCTGCGCCGCGACCGTTTGCCGGCAGCGCTGACCCAGGGGCTGCGCGACTACTTCGGCGCGCACACCTACCGACGCGTCGACAAGGAAGGCACCTTCCACACGCAGTGGAGCGGTGACCGCACCGAGGTCGAGGCAGTGGACACCCACTAGTCTTCACGCATCACGAGCACACCCGCAGATTCTTCTTAGAATCTGCGGGTGTGCTCGTTTAATCGGAGGTCAGTCGGCGAGCAGCAGTTCTGCCGTGGCCAGCAGCCGCACGGCCTCCTGGGGCGCTATGCGCACCAGGGCGAAAGATGCGACCACAAGGCCGGTGATCGCGGTGCTCAGCATGCCCGCGCGCTCCGCACTCGCCTCGGGCAGCGCGCTGGCCACGCCACGGAGTATCGCGGCCTGCAACTCGGCGCGGTATTCGCCGATGATGCGCGAAATCTTCGAGTCCTGGGCCAAAGGTGCGCTGGCGGTATTGATCAACAGGCAGCCATGCGCGGCGGGCAGGGATTCTGGGCGGGCAAAAACGGCGGCGAGCCCCTGCAGGTAGTCGGTGAGCGCCGAGGCCGGAACCTGGTCTGCGAGCAGCGGGAGCAGCCGAGGCCGCACGATTTCTTCGAGGTAGCTGACGACAGCCGCATCGAACAGGCCACGCTTGGAACCGAAGGAATTGTAGATACTCGAGCGGCTGAGTCCCGTGGCGGCTTCGAGCTCGGGCACCGAGGTAGCCTCGAAGCCCTTCGACCAGAAAACCGAGCGAGCATTTTCGATGACTTCCGCGCGGTCGAAAGCTAGTGTTCTTGCCATCACATACCTTTCCACTTTCGGTAACGACCATTCCAGTATATATTGAAATGGTCATTACAAAATAACTTGGGCCACTAAGCCCGTAGGGAGCCCTCCATCATGGTTATTATCGGACTCGTGCTTGGCGCGTTGGCAGCAATCATTCACGTCTACATCTTCTTGATGGAATCCGTGTGGTGGACCACCCCGCGAGCGCGCGCAATTTTTGGAACCAGCGAGGCGGAAGCGAAGGCCACCAAGGAACTGGCCTTCAATCAAGGCTTCTACAACCTGTTCCTCGGAATCGCGGTTTTGCTCGGTGTGGTGCTTTTCCTCATGGGCCAGCCGGTGATCGCAGCCACCTTGGTGCTCACCGGTGCCGGTTCCATGGTGCTTGCCGCCACGGTACTGCTGATCTCCAGTCCGGACAAGGCCTCCGCGGCGCTGAAGCAGGGAGTGCTGCCGCTCCTCGCGGTGATCTTCATGATCCTCGGTCTGGCCCTCTAGGTTATTTCCGTACCCGACAACCGCCCCCAGAAAGGTACTCATCAGGATGAGCGAATTTACCAGTACGCAGATCCAGCTAGCTAGCCGTCCCACCGGCTGGCCAACTGCCGAAAACTTCAACGTCACCACCAGCGCCTTCGGGCCGCTGCGTGCCGGCCAGGTGCGAGTACGCAACGAATTCCTATCCGTTGACCCATATATGCGCGGACGAATGAGCGACGCGCGTTCCTACGTTGCGCCCTACGGGATTGGCGAACGGATCACGGGAGGCGCGATCGGCCGCGTCGTCGAGTCCGCAGCCGAAGAGCTGCCGGTCGGAACGGTGGTGCTCCACCAGCACGGCTGGTCCGATACCGTCCAGGAAGAAGCCTCCAGCTTCAGCCAGGTTCCCGAGATTCCGGGCATGCCCCTGTCATTGCGCCTGCATATCCTTGGGATGACCGGGTTGACCGCCTATGTTGGCCTGACCGAGATTGCCTCGTTGAAGGCCGGGGAGACGGTCTTCATTTCCGGCGCCGCAGGTGCCGTGGGTACCGCGGCCGGACAGATCGCCAAGCTGCTCGGAGCCAAGCGGGTCATCGGTTCTGCCGGCAGCGCCGAGAAGGTCGAATTGCTCACCAGCAAGTATGGCTACGACGCGGCGTTCAACTACAAGGACGGCGATGTGCGCGGCCAGCTGGCCGCCGCCGCTCCCGAGGGAATCGACGTGTTCTTCGACAACGTCGGAGGCGAGCATCTCGAAGCGGCGCTAGCTTCCTTCAACGACGGTGGACGCGCCGCACTGTGCGGGGCGATCTCCGGATACAACACCACCGAAAAAGCCGCCGGCCCGGACAATATGGCCAACCTGATCACCCGCGGGCTCAAGCTGCAGGGCTTCACCCTCTCCAGCTACCTGCACCTGTCCGGAGAATTCGGGCAGCAAATGGGGGATTGGTTCGGCGCGGGCAAGATCGCCTACGACGAGACCATCGTCGACGGCATCGAGCACACCGTGGATGCGTTCCTGGACATGATGCGCGGCGCCAACACCGGCAAGATGCTGGTGCGGATCTAGCCGCCAGCACCATGAAGTGAGTGCCACTGGGCTCTGCAATGACTTTGCAGAGCCCAGTTGCGCTCCTGCTGTCTCCCGTCGCTGCCAGAGTGCATTGAGAATTTTGCCGACCAAGACCATGCGTGATTCGGTGAGCCAATCCGCGGGCCTGGGGATTCAACCATGCTTGGTGAGGCGAAATTCGCAGGCTTCGGAACTTGGCCGGTCACCGCTCGCCCCGATCGGTGCAAATTGCGGGCGTGCATAAAAAACTCGATTCTCGCAGGCCACCTTGCGGATCCCGGTGCGCATCGCAACGGCGGCCGCGGAAAGCCGAGAAAGTATCTGGCTCCTACCCCTAGGAGAGCGCCGGAGTGAAGCGTAGAGTGGAAATAGACCGACCGGTCTAATTTGATGCAGTATTTCTTCAAGGGAGAAGAATCATGCGTGTGGCAAGGGGCGATGTCGAAGTCAGGATGGAAATTCCCGGCGCGGTAATCCGTCAGCGCAAGGGATTCGGCGACGGGAGCGGATTCGAGTCCATCAGCGGTGAATACTTCACCCTCGCCGCGGGCGTGGACACCACCGCGTTGTTCGAGGGACTGGAAGGCGATCTGTGCCAATGCCCGCATTGGGGTTACGTGCTGCAAGGCAGGATCACCACCACGGATTCCCTGGGCGCTCAGGAAACGGTCGACGCCCATGATCTCTTCTACTGGCCGTCGGGCCATAACGTGCGCGTCGATGCAGATGCCCAAATCGTCATGTTCAGTCCGGAGCAGCCGCACAGCGAGGTTATCGACCATATGATCAAGAAAGTCGGTGGCTAACCCCTCGTGGACGCACCGTCTGGTCAAATGCACCATCCGACCAAGCAGCTCTTGCTCGATGCGGGGATGCCGATGCTGCTGAAGCAGGGCTACAACGATCTGGGGATCCAGGCATTGCTCGCGGCCACCGGCACCCCGAAGGGCTCCTTCTACCATCATTTCCGGGACAAGGAAGATTTTGCGCTCCAAGTCATCGGGCAGTACATGCGCGGGGTGCACGACGGTCTCGATACATGCCTGACCGATGAGTATCTTGCTCCGCTGGACCGGGTGCGGGCATTCTTCGAGCTGACCCAGCAGAGCTACCGCGAGGAGGGCTATCTGGGCTGTCTCCTGGGAGGTCTGGGCCAGGAACTCTCTGGGGTCAGCGAGGTGTTCCGGCGCAAGATCGATGGGTGCCTGACCCAGATTGCCGAACGCATCGCGGCCTGCCTCCAGCTGGCTATCGAACGCGGCGAGGTTGCGGCCGGGGCCGACCCCCGAATCATGGCGACTCTCTTGGTGGATTGTTGGGAAGGCGCCGCGCTTCGCAGCCGGCTTCGGGGGAATGCCCAGCCGCTGAACGAAATGCTGGACTTCTACTTCACCTCGGCCGTCGGCCGCGGTACGTCGAAGCCCTGACATGAAGAGTGCCGGAGCATCGCGCGTCCGAGCACTCGCTATTGAAACCGACGCTAGCCGCGCGCTGGCGATCGCGCTCCAATCCGAGCCGGCTTGTTGGGCCCTGGCGGATCATGCTGCGCGGCGCCAACACCGGTAAGATGCTGGTCCGCATTTAATTGTCCTGGCCAGCCACAAGGAGTGCCCATCGGGTTAGGATCGGATCATGTATGGATTGGATTCGACCTCCGGGGCGGTAGCGGAGCTGCTGCTGCTCGCCCCGCTGCTCGCCGTCCTGGTGGCCGCGGTGGGTGCTTTTGTGGCGCTGAGGGCCCTGCGCTTCCGGACAAAAATCAAAAGCGCCGAGCAATGGTGGGTGCGCGTGGAAAACGCCGTCAACCATTGCCTGGCCGACAGCACCGTTGAGCAGAACCTGGGCACCACCATGCTTGCGCACCTCCAGGGCCAGGGCGAGCTGCCCGATGGCCTGGACGCGGAGCAGCGCCGCGAGTGGGAGCGGCTGAGCAGATTGCGCTGGAAGGTGCAGCCCGAGGATCTGGCGATGATCCACGACATGGTCAAGGATCTGGCGCTGAGCAAGTCGCGGCGCTTTAGCTCCATGGGAATACGCTTGAATCCGGAGCTGCGCCCCGAGCACGAGACCATGATGCGCCAAGCGCAGCTGGCGCTCAGGATCGACCAGAAGCTGGGGCGCGACAGCGACCCGGAGATCTTGAAGATCTTCACCAGCGAATAGCTAGGGCCGAAGGCTCAGCTGCCGGGCATGGAATGCGAAATGCCGGCTGGGGTAGGCGTAGATCTCGGATAGCGTCATCGATCGGGAGAAAAACGGGTCCCAGCGCTCCGGGAAATCCGCC